>NZ_JBEAES010000006.1:0-240902 GCF_050477165.1 Brevibacillus sp. FIR094
CAACTTTTTGCTCATTGGACTCAACCCCAGTAATTTTTCTCGATTATACAAAAAAAGTCCCCTATAGGCAGACTTTTTTAAGTGTCTACTCTATAGGGGACAGTTTATGCTGTCGACAGCTCGAAATATTTGCTCTACAAAGTCTTATGCTCCCTCTTTTTTCTCCCGCAGATCAATGACGATGGTTCCAGCCGCCACCTCTTCCTGTACGTCTACCAAACAATGTCCGTACGGATAACGATTCAAGACGGCTGTCATCTGTTTCGTATCATCGTCTGATCCATCATCTATCAAGGTAATTCGGATAGGTCTGCCACTCCAATACGAGCGAAACAGCAGACTCCGCACTACACGTTCCAGCACCTGTTCCGAATTGCGTACCAGCAACCGATAATGCTCATACGGGAGCTCGCTCGCGCTATCCGTCCGATTGGTCCAGCGCTCCGCGATCATTACCAACAAAGAGGAGCATCCAAATGCTGCCAAAAGCCATACAATCAGCTCTTCCATCGCGGTCATACCTCCTCCTATACCAAGGTATGCCGCACGGCTTGAACAGCGTGCAAATAGGAAGCGCTTCCTACAGTTTCACCCAGCCGTTTTTAATGGAGATGACAACAGCTTGTGTCCGGTCTTGCACATTGAGCTTTTGCAAAATGCTACTAACGTGATTTTTAACCGTCTTTTCACTAATAAACAAGAATTCCCCAATGGCACGATTGCTTTTCCCTTCTGCCATCAGCTGCAATACTTCCCGCTCGCGACGGGTAAGCGACTCGATCACTTTTGGATCGATGGCTTGTGATTCATCTACGGAGAAGCTACGCTCTGCCGTCCCTTCCTGCTCGCTCAGACGACGGAATTCTTCAATCAGCTTGCCCGTCACCTTCGGATGTATGTATGCACCACCACTCGCCACTACACGTACAGCGTCAACGAGGTCTGACGTTCCCATTTCCTTCAGCAAGTAGCCAGACGCTCCAGCGCGGAGTGTACGATACACATATCCCTCATCATCATGAATCGAGAGCATAATCACACGAGTAGAAGGGCTTACCGAAATCACATTTTCTGCAGCAGAAACGCCATTTATGTTCGGCATGTTAATATCCATCAACAAGACATCCGGCTTGTGCTCTTCCGCCAATACTGTGGCTTCTCCTCCGTCCGCACCTTCCCCGACGACCTTGAAATCATCTTCCATTTCCAATATTCGCTTTACACCTTCGCGAAATAATTGATGGTCATCTACAATCACGATGCGGAGTTCTTGCTGTCTCTTATCCATGGTTCATCCCCCAGTACTTATTTACATATCATGTCACAATTTTATCGGTATTTGGAATATAACCTTGGTTCCCTCTCCTGGAGCGGATTGCATCTCAACACTGCCCTCTAAGAGCTGTACACGCTCCCGCATTCCCAAGAGTCCAAAAGAGTTGCCATTCGCCATACGTTTTTCCAGATCGAATCCGACCCCATCGTCTTTGACGACAAGACTTAACGAATCTTGTACAAATTCCAGCTTCACTTGAACTGTCGTAGCGCCTGCGTGCTTCTCCACATTGTTCAGACATTCCTGAACCAAACGGAAGATCGCAGCCTTTACTGAACTGCGCAAAGGAGGCTCCACACCGAATACTACCAGATCGATGGAAGACTGAATTCGCTCTTCGCACGTTTGAATATATTTTTGCAAGGTAGGTACTAGCCCTAAGTCATCTAATGCCATTGGACGCAAATCAAAAATAATACGTCGAACATCCGCCAAGCTCAAGCGTACCATTTCCTTCAACTCATGAAGTTCCATTTGCGCTTCCAAAATGCGCTCGTTCTTCAACATGCGTTCTACAATTTCCGAACGCAGCACGACATTCGCCATCGATTGAGCTGGACCGTCGTGAATTTCGCGCGCGACACGCTTGCGCTCTTCTTCCTGAGCCTGGATTACCTTTAAGCCCATCAACTGATGCTGCTTAGCCGATTCTAGCGCCTCACCTATCTTACTTAAGTCCCCCGTTAAGTAACCAAGCACGACGCCCATTTGAGAAACCAACTTTTCTGCACGGACGATGGTTTCTTCCAAGGTACGCAGTTGACGCTCCAAATCATTTCTTCTGCGCTTCAAATTGTTTTCCCGCTCGCGGTAAATGGACAGTTCTACCTGAATACGACTCGCCTCTTCATACGCAACCCGGATATCTTCCTCCGTGTACATATGAAAATTACGACTGACCAACACGAGCTTGTTGCGCGATTTGCGATACGCGAGTTCAAGCGCATCGACCTTTTGAATCACTTTGGAAATCTCTTGTCGAAGTTCATGTAAATCAAACTTCAAAGAGTTGCCATGCTGTCTGGCGTTTTCAGCTATATCAAATATTTGAGTTTTACTCGTTTCTACGGTTTCAATCGTTCGCTTGATCACCCCGTCCAGCACGCTGATATCTATCGCTTTGTTCATGATTGCTCTCCTTCAAACTCATTTTTAGCCTTCGTGAACAACTGTTGGAGGTGCTCTTCTTCAACATCTCGCAGTCCCATGTCATTGCGTGGAATGGCAAACGGATCTGTTCCCTGTTTTACGAATCCACGATTGGATGTAAATACATAGCGGTAGCCAGCTTGACGAGCTGTCTCCAGTACGATTGGACTTGTGTAGCCAAATGGCAACGAGATGACATCGATCTCTTGCTTCATCCATTCGCTTAAACTGACGCGAGATATCCTGAAATCCACATAGAGACGGTCCCTGTACTCTTTTTCGTCCTCTAAACGCTGCAAATCTTTCAGATAGACCGGAGCTGTTTCTGGGCCAAGGTCGCCCCACTCATTTCGTTCTTCCTCTTCATGCAGACTGTACGTATGGGACCCGATTGTAACCAGTCCCGAATGAATCATTTCGTTAACCTGTTGACGCGTAAGTGGTGGCGTCATATTCTCCCGTTTTCGGTCAGCTACATCTCTTAAGCGCCCCGCAATTGCGAAGTTCACTGAAGGGTAGCCGTATGTACGTAAGATCGGAAATGCTTCTCTGTAGTAACTCTCATACCCATCGTCAAACGTAATCAAAACAGCATTCTCAGTCGGTAAGGTACCCGTCTCCATAAATCGCAGGAACTCATCCAACGAAATCGGATTCAGGTCGTTATCATGTAAAAATTTCATGTGTCGGGCAAATTGATCAGGAGCTATGACATACCGCTGATTCGATTGATCCGTGACATGATGGTACGTCAAAACCACAACCTGATTGTTATACCACTTTTTCGTTTGAACCGCTGCTTCTTCAATTGGTGTGACGTTTGGCTCAGCATTTTTTGTCTCACTTATGCTTATAGACGTATCCACTTGGGGAAAAGGTTGCACTTCTTGTTTATTCTTTTTTTCCAGAAAAGATTCGCCTAACAACCCAATAGCCACTGCAAAAAACAAAAAAGTAAGAAATACGATCAGGAAGAGCCTTCTGTTCGGCAAAAAAACCCCTCCTCTACTTCCTCACTAGGAGATTCGACACAGTCCTACAAATTCCTGTGCAACAATCGACCCAATAATTGGATGACTTTGCTCCTAAAATGAAAAAGAGCCCAGTAGCAACACCAGGCTCTTTTTATGTCATTCATGCTATTACAGTTGAGCAGCCTCTTGCTTCAGTATTTCAGCCTTGTCTGTTTGCTCCCAAGGAACATTCAGGTCATTGCGTCCGAAGTGGCCATATGCAGCTGTTTGTTTGTAGATAGGACGACGCAGGTCGAGCTGCTTGATGATACCAGCAGGACGCAGGTCAAAGTGTTTACGAACCAATTTCACCAGAGCTTCTTCGGAAATGGTACCTGTGCCGAATGTATCTACTGCGATGGAAACTGGTTGTGCTACACCAATTGCGTAAGCAACTTGTACTTCGCATTTGTCTGCGAGGCCAGCTGCCACAATGTTTTTCGCTACATAACGAGCTGCGTAAGCACCGGAACGGTCAACTTTTGTCGGATCTTTACCGGAGAACGCACCGCCGCCATGACGAGCATAACCGCCGTAAGTATCTACGATGATTTTGCGGCCAGTCAAGCCAGCATCCCCTTGTGGTCCACCAATTACGAAACGGCCAGTTGGGTTGATGAAGTATTTGGTTTCAGCGTCCAACAGTTCAGCAGGAACAACTGGTTTGATTACGTGTTCAACCAGATCTTGCTTGATTTGCTCCAGAGTTGTTTCGGGAGCATGTTGGGTAGAAATAACGATTGTATCGATACGAACTGGTTTATCACCATCGTACTCAACGGTTACTTGTGTTTTTCCGTCAGGACGGAGGTAAGCAAGTGTACCGTTTTTACGTACTTCAGTCAGACGACGAGCCAATTGGTGAGACATGCTGATCGGAAGTGGCATCAGCTCAGGTGTTTCATTGCAAGCAAAACCAAACATCAAACCTTGGTCACCAGCACCAATTGCTTCGATCTCAGCGTCAGTCATTTTGCCTTCGCGTGCTTCCAATGCTTGGTCTACACCAAGTGCAATGTCAGCGGACTGCTCGCCAATTGCAGTAATAACACCGCAAGTGTCAGCGTCAAAACCGAATTTCGCACGGTCATAACCGATTTCACGAATGGTTTCACGAACGAGCTTTTGGATATCTACATAAGTGTTTGTAGTAATTTCACCTGCTACGAGAACCAAACCAGTAGTTACGGATGTTTCGCAAGCTACACGAGCGTTTGGATCTTTGGACAGGATCGCATCCAAGATGGAGTCGGAAACTTGGTCACAAATTTTATCCGGATGTCCTTCGGTTACAGATTCGGATGTAAACAGACGACGACCTTTTTGCAAAGCCATGAGAAAATACCTCCTTTGACCTCATACAAATAGTGTGGTAGCCGAGTCAGGATTTTATCTACGTAAACGCAAATAAAAAACCTTTTCCATTTTTGAGGAGGAAAAGGTTTGAGCGTTTTTTGCTTCCTTCATCCTCTTATCGGCCAGAACGGATGTCCGTTCTGCTGGTTAGCACCGCTCTAGATCGGTTGCCGGGCTTCATAGGGCCAGTCCCTCCGCCTGCTCTGGATAAGAGTATCCATTACGGATAATAGAATAATTGTTTTTTTCAGAGATGTCAATAGGAAAATTTTTACTTATAATTGATAGGCTTTGGAAAGTACCACTACTACCTCGGCGCGAGTAGCCCTTCCATTCGGTTTAAAGGAAGAACCGTACCCACTGAGCCAATTTCTAGATGTCAAAGCTTCAATGGCAGGAGAAGCCCAATGACTCGCTGGCACATCCTGATAATTCGAGGTACCTCGGTTATACATCAAAACATCACGCGCCCGCGCGATCATTACCGCCATCTCTGCACGCGATATCGGCTGATCCGGCTTCATTTCATTCTTCGGGTACCCTTTCAAAATTCCTAATTGATAGGCTACACCTAAATTGTGATACGCCCAGTGCCGCTTTGGCATATCCCGGAAGGTCGTTTTTCCTGTGTAGGTAGTCGCTACCTTGGAACCGGTCGCACGCATCGATTTAAGCAGCATCGTCGAAAACTCTGCACGGGTCACTGCCTGATTGGGCTTGAACGACGCATCATTAAATCCATTTACAATATCGCGAGAGCTAAGTCTGACGATCTCTGAGCGCGCCCAGTGGTCCGAAATATCGCGATAGCCCGCTATCAATTTCTGCTGCGTCACCGTGAGTCGGTACGATTCATATTTGAACGCAGTACCGCTATTAAGTCGTACATAATATTTTCCTGGTTGCAAACGCAAACCGATAATATCGTTTCCTCGGTTAGACAACTCCGCTACCTCATTCGTCGAAGCGATCGCATAGTTCATGTTTCGATCGCTGTAGAGCGCGAAACGAAAGCCGCTATCGACAGGGATGTACGGCGCTCGGAACGTCACATACGATTCACTATTCACAGTAAATTGGAACCAGTCGGAATCAGTAGCTGTCGGTATTGTGCCTGACATCACTGTCCCACCGCCTAACGGAGACGCTTTTTGATAGGTGTCATTCGGCTCATTAAAATCTTTTTTTACTGGCGTGTATCCCAGATCCAGCTGATATTCGCCATTCACCGCATTGCGATTGTACTCACTCACACGGATGTAATACTTACCTGGTGACACTTCTTTTTGGACGCGCTCTGTCGGATTGTCTTTCGTTCCATTATCGTAGTTAGGGTCCCAGACAACCATCTTTTTTCCGATCTCTTGTTTACCGATACTCAGCAATAGATCGACACGCTTGTTATCAGGACTAACAGTGACATCCAAATGCCCGTATTCACGAACATAGTAGGAGAACCAATCCTGATCCCCTTCATCGTGAAAATTGCCTGTTACACTGATTTGATTACCTACGAGCGGCCTTGCCGTCTCTTGCGTATCGTTCGGTTCATTCCGGTCCGGATTGATGGTAAACTTACTCGTCAACACGTAGGTAAAAGCGTTATTGACCCCTCCGTTACGCATTAACCGGATATTCATGCTTCCCGCCTTGACCGGAACCGTTATCGTATCCCCATTCCCGAAGTACTGCGTGATCGGTGGACGATTTTCTGGGTAAAAGGTAGCTGCCATCGCTGAAGAAACACCAGAAGTCACAGACGCTGTGAAGCTGACCTTTCCATCGTAAGGGATGTCCATCTTCAGCCAGTCTATCGTGTCTTTTGGCCCCAAATTTCCACGTATCTGAGACTCGATCGGGAACGCTTTTGCTGAGTATGTCTGATTATTCGGCTCTAAAAAGTCATAGGATAAGGGCGTTCGAACTGCCTTGTCGACATTTAACAACCCGTAGCCCGTTTTTCGGTCCCATCCCTTTTCTCCTAAGTCCGTAGCCGTTTGATAAAGCAATTGTCTTACATCAAATGGACTTAGTTTGGGATGACGAGCTAGTATGAGCGCCGCTGCACCTGCTACTTGTGGTGCCGCTGCTGAAGTACCGCTAAAAGAACCGTATTTCCCCCCAAGCTTGGTCGTATAAACATTGAAACCAGGCGCTACCAGGTTCAGCTCAGGTCCTGTATTACTTTGATACAGCACTTCATTGTTACTCCTTACAGCCCCTACCGCTACTACCGTGGGATAAGCAGCCGGATAAGCCACACGGCTACTCTCATTGCCACTAGCTGCAATCAGAACAGCTCCGCTTCTTTCCGCTCGTTGCACAGCATTCGTCAGTTCCTTGGAGTAGGCCATACTACTGAGAGACATCACAATGACTTTGGCACCACGATCCAAGGCAGTATTGATACCCTTAGCAAGAGTCGGCTCCGTAGTATCTCCCTTTTTGTCCAAGATTTTAATCGGCAAAACCTTGGCATTCCACAAGACACCGGATACACCCATACTGTTATTCCCGCTAGCAGCCAGTACACCAGTTACTTCTGTTCCATGTCCGTTATCGTCTTGGGCAGATCTCCCTGGATTGACAAGATTCACACCCGGCAGAAGGTTGTCCTTCAAATCAGGATGCTCATAGTCCGCACCGGAGTCCAGCACCGCAATGATAATCTGTTCATTACTATTTACGACTGGCCATGCTTGGAGAGCTCTAATCTGACTCAAATGAAGCTGGTTACTTAAATAGTAGTCATTCGATGCTGGTGGTGCTGCAGCATAGATCGTTTGGTTGTTTGCCATCACTAGCGCGACACTAATCGCAGTCGCAACTGACATGTTCACTGATTTTTTCATGTAAAACAGTCCTTCCTTCTCTCCCCTGCACGATGAGCAGTCTAAAAGGAATTCAGGTATTTATCTTCTCATCCTAGCATAGCGGATGAAAAGGGAGACACGCAACCCTGATCACCCAATATTTGGAACGTCATAACAGTACAAAACCCTTTTCACCATGGGCAAAAAGGGTTTTCTTCTTACTGTAACAAACCTTTATTGTCTTCCACTTCAGGTGTTACCTGAGCTTTTTCTTTTTTTCTCTGCTGTGCTTTCGGAATAAAAGCAGTCAGTTCCGCCAGATTTACCTCTTCCTTTTTAATGGAGGAGAACGGAATATCAAATGCCCATACACGATGGCTATTTGCTTCTACCTTCATGTTTTCCAAGGTGAAGTGTACACGTGCGACGGTATCGCCATCCTTATCATGAACGATAATCGGCACTTCTGTAAACTCCAGACGTTTTGCCAGACCGTTACGGAAAGCAACGATGACTTTTAGGCCGTTATCTTCACCTGGCTTGATGTCGAGGACTTGCAAATCTACTTCGCCCTCTACAATTGGAGCCTTTTCTGCTGCCTGCTGCATGTATTGCTTGGACTCATCTGCACTCAGACCCAAATTATAGTTTTGGTTCTCTTCTACTTCGTTCTTCTTCGGCTTGATATAAGCCAGCTTCAGAGGAACCTCTTTTTCAGGGATACGGTCGAACTCATCCCAGCGGAACATGAATTCCATTGGACGGCTGGACATTTCCATCACTGGACCAGATGTAATCAGATCAAAAGTCTTTCTCGCGACTTCCTCTCCATCCTCCGTCACCAAAGACAACGGAAGCTTTTGCAGCAAAATGCTGCGGTCAGTCGCATTGCGAACGTAGGTAAGAACCAAGTAACCATCATTGGTAACCTGTGTGAAGAAAGGAATGATACCTACTTCGTTACGAACTACTGGAGGCATTTCATCATGCGCATATTGCAAGAGCTCGTGCTCCGCTTCGTCCAATTGATCATCCCACGGACCGTTCAGCACCAAAAACAATTCCTTGGATTCCACACGGTTCGCAGATTGCTGCGGATTATCTAATCCGGATACACCCAAATAAAACTCTCTATGAAGATTCTCATGAATATCCTCGCGTACTTGCTCCAAGCTCTCCTTGGAACCAAACCAATTTTCTAATAACCAACTCATAAGTCAACCTCCTCTTTCCCACACCTCAAAAGTATTGCGCTCTATTCTACCTCAAGCGTCCATCTTTTCAGGTCGGCATCAGGCTTTTTCACTAAATTTGGCGGGAATACAATCAACCACGGACGGCTGTAACCCGGCTTCACATTAATGCTACTTGCGTCCAGCACACCTGTTGCTACGAGATCACCATTTGCATCAGCAATCGTCAGCTTGATTTCATCTGGACGGTAATCGTGAGCCATCCCATTGCGGAAGAGCATCGCTGCTACCAAATGTCCTTCCTTTGTCATTCCGATGTCAAAACCAGTAACCTGAACGGTATCAATCGGAATCACTGGCAGAGAGTGCGCCAATGCTTCCAGACGATCCTTTTGGCGATCAGTCATGCGCTTTTCCATTTCAGGATCGAGCTCCAGATTACGAGGCCACACATGCGAATTTCTACCAGCCTTCATAACCACTTTCCAGCGGTTAAAGGTGAAATTATCATGCAGATAGCTCTCTTCCGGGAACAATACCTCCCACGGACGGCTGGTATGCGGCGGAATTGCATCCATATCTGACAAATCCACCTTGATCCGTGCAAACGCCTTATCATCGAGATAAATCGCTAACCCAACGTTTTTGATCCGTACTGGCTTATTCGTGGAATTGCGGAAGAACATAGCGACAGTCAGGCCGTTTGGTTGCGGAATCATACTGAATCCAGTTACGCTAACCATGCCTTTACGCATCTCAGGCAGTTCTTCTTGCAAAAAGCGGAGCGTATACTTCTTCTCAGAATCCAGCTCACTTTCCCAAATCTGGCTCAGTGACAATTCCGTACGAATCTTTTCAGCTCCACCTACAGAAGCTTCCTGTTGCTCATTGCCTTCCATTTCGACCTCGGTGTTTTTCATCTCAGCGACATCAATGGCAGACTCTTCTTGAATATCTTTTTTCAGATCCTGTTGATCCTTACCTAATAAATTCTTCATAAAGGAAAACATAGGCTACCTCCTCACACGTCCGGACACGAACGAAGCTCTCTCATCATGATAAACTTTTTTGACTAGCCTATGCAAATTTGCTCTCTTGCATCAGGCTTATTGGGGAACGTTTACTTTCCAACGCGACAAGTCCAGCTCTTCCTTTTGAATGCTCTCTGGCGGGAAAATAAACAGCCACGGCTTGCTGGTATTGGCATTTACAGTCAGGCTTCCTAGTTCAAACAGGCCTTCTGCCACTTTATCCCCGCTTGCATCATAAAGCGCCAGCGGCAACGTTTCAAAGGACAGCGACTGTGTAGAGCCATTGCGAATCAAAAGCATCGCATTCAGAGCACCACTTTCGGTTCTGCGAATTTGCACACTCTGTATATTTACTTCTCCCTCTTTTAGAGCAGGGAGGTTCTTCGCTAATTCAATTAAGGACGTTTTTTGTTCATCAGTCAGCGCCTTAATCCAGGATTCCTCAAGCTCCAGCTGCTGTGGAAGAACCATCTTCTTCTGTGCCATCTCAAAGGCGATCTTCCAATTCACGAGAAGAACTTCTAGCTGTAAAAAGTGCTCTCTGGTAAATACAAACGACCACGGCCTTGCAGAACGCGGCGGAATTTCTCCAAGCTCGCTCAAATCAAAAGATTGGCGGGTAAACAGCTCCTGATCCCCAAACAGTACCACCAGTGTCATCTCATTCAGGCTGATTGGACGGTCCGTGCTGTTCCGGACGAATGCCGTCACTTCGATCCCGTCATCATGTGGAACAAGCGCAGTTCCCGCCAAGGAGATATTCCCTGGCTGCAACGGTTCCAGCTCTTGAGCCATAAAGGAGAGCGAGTATTTCTCTTGCGCACTCAGCTGTTTCTCCCAAGATTCATGCAGAGAGAGTGTTGTTGTGACGCCAGTTGATTCAACCTGTACCTGTTGTTCTTCCTGATGTGACTGTTCGGTATCAGCAGCGGAAAGGATTGATTCCTCCTGAACCTGCTCTCGCACCTCATTGGTTGTCGGTTTATTCCCCATTAAATTCTTCAAGAAGGATAACATATCGTCGCTCCCAACTTTTCTCTACATCTATATATAGTTACATTCGTCATCCACTATAGCATAGTGACATCCTTTTGCAACATAGAAAACTTGGCATTCCAAGTGGAAAACAAGCGGTTTTTGCAACCTTTTCACAGCATGATTCGTACTGTTAGTTATGTTAGGATACCCGTACGCAGCAGGCGATGTCAAGGAATGGAAGGATGGGTGGTGGGGCAAAAAACTGCTCTCAGCCTCAAGGACCGTTTTTTAGTCTGGTTATCCCGTGCAAACACCTTTGATCATTCACCATGTCTCAGTCGCATATCTAATGAAGAAAAAATTTTTATGCTATCTAGACGTTTGAGATTTCATGTATAACATTTCCATAATGAGTTAAAGTTTACAACCTTGTTTATTATTGATAAAATGTAAGGGTCTAAACAAATAACTTGGGGAATTTCTTTTTGGCCAACTGTCTTGTGCAGTTGGTCCTTTTTTATGAGGTATAAGAAAGAGCCTATCACAAACGCGATTGGCTCCTTCGATTTTTTTCAGTTCCTTCTATATATACGGATGATTTGATCAGTAACGTCATCTCCGGCATTGCTTGTAATCTCGAGCGTTGCCGTCTGGCGGTATTTTTCGGTTTCTGCGATTGCGATTTCCATGTCGCTTTTTTCACCTTGCGCAAAGGCTACCATCGGTTCGGTTATTAAGAGTGATCATTTGGCATCAATAAAAAACAAAACGCTTATCCTACCCAAGGATTAGCGTTCACTACTAAGTTAGAGGACTATTCGCTAATAGAATAGTCCTTTTTATTTTTACCAGATTTATTATGCTAGTTTTCTTTAACATCAACTTCCAATGGCAGAACTACACTTCCATATTGTGGGGATTTCCATTACTTAGGAACAAACTACATCCATATTCCTTTTTTCTACAAATGACGGGTAACATGGGCCCTATGAAAATACTGGTAGGACGTGATTTGCTGGAATTGGTGAACAATTAGAAATTATTGTAAGGGTTAGTGCTATTAACGGTACAACTGTTGAAGTTAAATTCAACAAAGAAGTTGATGCTGCATCTTTGTTTGCTGATGACAAGAGCGGTGCATTCGACGCTGGTGTTGTAACTATTAACTCTATCGATAACGTTGCAGCTGGTGCTTTGTCCGGTAAATTGAGCGAAGACGGCAAAACTTTGACTGTAACGACAGCAAGTGCAGTTTCCAAGCGTTACAACGTAGTTATCGATGGCATCAAAGCTAAAGATGGCTCTGCTTTTGCTAAATACGATGAAGTTGTAACATTCGCTGCTGACACTACTGCTCCAGCTATCGTTTCCACTGTAAAAGATTCCGCTAGCACTTTCACTGTTACATTCTCTGAGCCAATTAAACAAATCGGTACTGTAACATACAAATATGCTGACGGTACTCCAGTTGCAGATGGTCATGTTACTCATAACTTCACCACTACAACTGACAAAGTGACTTTCACTTTGACTTCCAATATCGCATCTGGCAAAACAGTTATCGCGACAGTAATTGGTGCGCAAGACACTGCGAGCAACCTGCTCTCTCCAAACCCTGCAACAGTAACAATGGTTAAAGGTGCTTTGGACGGAGTAGCTCCAACAGTTTCTGCTATCACGCAAACAGGAGCAACTACTTTCACTGTTAAGTTCTCCGAGCAACTTGCTGCAAACCCAACAATCTCCATCGATGGAACAGACGTTGCTACAGCTAGCGTGGTTAAAGACGCTACAGATGCTACTCTCTACACTGTAACTGCTCCAGCAGTACTTGACGGTGCTAAAACAATCGCTGTAAAAGGCTTCAATGACCTCAGCGGTGAAGTTGGTGCTGACACAAGCAAGGTTGTAGTGTTCACGAAAGATGCTGCAGCTCCAAAAGTTGCTTCTTCTAATGTAGTAGTAGATGCTACTGATAGCAAGCAATATCTTGAACTGACATTTGATAAAGATGTTAAAGTTGATACTGGTAAAGTAACTGTTACTGGTACTTTCGTAAAAGACCATATCACGAACACGATCACTGTAGCTGATACAGAAGTAAAACCAGATGCAACTAACAAGAAAGTAGTTCGTGTAAACCTCGATACTCTCTTGGGCGACACAACTACTGATGTTGAGGGTGCTACATACAACCTCGACCTGAAGTTCACTGGTGTAACTAGTGCTGCAGGTGTAGTTGTTGAAGATGCTAAAGCAACATTTACTCGCGGTAAAGATGGCGTACCAGCTAGCGGTGCAGTTGCGAAAGTAAAAACTGTAATTCAAGATGCTACTAACAACAACAAAGTAAACGTTACTTTTGACCAAGCAGTAGACGGAGCTTCTGCTACGAATGCAGCTAACTACAAAATTGACGGCGCTGTTGTTGAATCTGTAACATTGCTGCCAGCTGTAACTGCAGCTGGAGCAACTACTCAAGTTGCTGTTCTGAACTTGAAAGCAGGTTCTAATGAATTCACTGGTACTCGCAACATCAACATCTCTGATGTGAAAGCTCTCGGTTCTACTAAAGTGATGGAGCCATTCCACACTAACACAGAAGTACTGAAAGAGAACGTTGCTCCAGTTGTCGTTTCTGCTAAGCTGACTGGAACAACAGAAATCACTTTGACTTTCTCTGAAGCTGTACTTGATGATACTGCTGAAGATTTCGAAGTGTTGATCGAAGGCAAATCCCAGGGTACTGCTGAAAAAGTAACCACTGGCATCGGTTCTACTGCTGTTACTACTGTAAAAGTAGCAATCGCAGCGGTTGACGCTGACAAAATTGCTAAAGGTATCTCCCTGAAAGCACTGGATACCATTGATGTGAAGGACGCTGCAGGAAACGCTTTGTCCGTTCCAGCTAACATCGTTGTTACTCAGTAATCGAAACATTACTTCATAAGCTCTACAAAAGAGCAAAGGAAGTTGAAAAAGCACCCCATACGCAGAAATGTGTACGGGGTCTTTTTCTAACCGTCAGAGAAATAATTGTAATCTGTAGCAAATGGTGGGAGGGACTAACGCTTTCATGCGCTAGTCCCTTTCATTTGCGTTTACATAATACTGAAAACTTATATCTTTTTTAATCACATAACATTTTCGTTTCATTGTATGTAAATATCCAATTAACGGTTATACTAATCGTGTTCTTACTTTTTCTGCTTATGTACACTTGGATTCATGGTGGTGTTGCGAAACAAATGGTTTTAACTCAAGCAGTAGACCTATTCTTGCAATACTTGTTCTCTATTGGCCGGAGTGAACAAACAATAACGGGGTATAAAAAGGATCTCACCTATTTTACTCGCTTTCTGGAAAGCAAATACAACTGTGAACCATACATCGATGAAGTGACTGCTACGGATATCGAGGACTTTCTTTTATATCTGAAATCGGAGCGTTCCTATGCTCCTGCTAGCAGACAACGCAACCTCCATACTTTTCGTTCATTCTTTGCTTATGCGCATAAAAAAGAGTGGGTTGCGAGGAATATCGCGCTGTCTGTAGAGAAAATAAAGGTGCAACAAAAAGAAAGAACATACCTGGAAGAAGATGAGGTATACGATCTCGTAAACACCATCGATCATCCCTTAATAAAACTAGTGGTCATGGTCCTCTTCTTGACTGGTATGCGCATATCAGAATGCCTGAACCTCACATTACAAGATGTGAAATGGGATCAGCAGGTGATTCTCGTGGTGGCTGGTAAAGGAAACAAGGATCGGTTCATTCCCATCTCTCCTCGTTTACTGCCATTGTTGAAAGAATACGTACAGTATCAGCGACCTGATTCTGGTTCCAATCGATTCTTTTGTACGAAAAAAACCGGGAAGCTGTCGCCGGTATACGTAAATCGCGAAATTACGGAAGCAGTCAAGCGATTAGGGTGGAGCAAGAAAGTAACAGCACATATCCTCCGCCACAGCTTTGCAAGCCAGCTAGTTAAAAAGGATGTTAATCTGGTACAAATACAAAAACTTCTAGGTCATTCATCTTTGAACGTAACCAGTATTTATACTCACACCAATTTAGATCAGTTACGAGATGCGATCAGCCATTTGTAGATGTGAGTATAAAAAATCCAAACACTTAAAAGCTTAAAAGAGAGAGAAATAGGAGTGTAGAGTGTGGATATACGTACAGAGAAAAAACCAATCTATGATGAGCGAGTCAATGAGATATTGCGAGGCATGATTGAGGGAAAATCAAGAGATGAGTTAGCGCAGGAATTGGGACATAAGAATTACAAGACGTTAGATATATACATGCGTCGCAAGAACTTTATGTGGGATCGTTATAAACAAGCTTATGTACCTATACATACAGTTACCGAGAAGTGGGACCCAAGCAAAGATTTAATGAAGTCTTCAATGGAGTCGACGATTCTCTCGCTCTTTCAGAAAGAAGGAGCAGATGCGAAGACGATTGCCAAACGTATGGGCTTTCAGGATCATCGAGAGCTTGCAACATATATGAAGGCAAAAGGATACAAGTGGTGTTCTGATACGAAGAACTATGTGAAGGAATATGGAAGACTGGCTGATAAGGAAATGGTTCACAACGAAGCAGTAACGAATTTCTCTAATGAAAATCCCCTGGAAGAACTAGAGGAGCCTTTTGTAGGGGCTAGAACCGGCCTTACGGGTTCGAGACAGATGGATCAGTATCTTTCCCTACTCGAGCTGTTGGAGCGCAACAGAGGCCGTTTAATCGATCTGGTGGTCCCTGGCTCGGAATCAGGAAAAGTTCCTCGATATGCCGTACCTGGTGTTTTCGTTACGAAGTCTGTTCATATGACAAATACACTTGATCAAATGGTGCGTGAATATAGTAAGGAAAAAAATATTAGCCAGCGAGATATATTTGCGGTGGCATTGATTGAGTTTTTCAAGCGATATGGGTATGAGAGAGAGATTAGTACGTTGATTGGAAAGTTTTAGAGTAAAATAGTCACTTTCATTATAAATAATTTGTAGGTACTGGCCTCCCCATCTATATCTTTACGTTTAGCTAGGGAGGCAGTTTATGTTGGCGTCTAACTCTTTGCCGTCATCAAAGCGACTTTTCACTATAACTATTGCTTTTTATAATGAAAATAACGCAAGAAGGTCAGGTAAAAAAGAGTCTGCCTCTGCGAGACAGACTCTTTTGGCATAAATACGAATTTGGACGACAGATATGATAAGCCCCGTATTAAGCCATTGTTTAAAAATTTTGGTTAAACTTCATTTCTAACTATTTCTGAGAAAATTAAAAAACGGTTATCACAATTTCTTACTAAATACTAATTACGCGTTAACGAGATGGTTATATTTTGGTCAGATAATGTTTTTGTAGACGTAAATATTACGCTCGCCCCAGAAACAGTGATATTTTGGCGGAATATCCCTTTGCCATCATTGAGTGCATGAAAAGCAGAGGCAATTTTGTCTGCAACTTCAGAAGGTGTTTCTGTACCTTGTAGGGTAACAGTAACAGTCTCGTTTAAAAAGAAAGATCCGTCGGTAAAGTTAACGCGCACATCCATCGCTCCAGAACCAGCCTCAGTAATTTCAAGTTCATTTACCTCAGCTACTCCTCCCGTACCAGCGACTCCTTTGTTCCATTCTGAGCCTACTCCAGTGACACCTGTGGCGTCTAGATCTTCTAACGTGATGGTAATATCTTTGTCTGCCTCTTGAGTCGGTTCATTAATATAAACAGACGTTCCACTTCCTGTAATATTATAATCTGCTTTTAATTCCTGATAAATCGCATCATATAGCTGGAAAAAGATCGCTGAAGCACTGTCATTCATTTTCACCGATTGAAAAATGTCTTTTCGAATCTGACCATCATCAAATACTACCTTAATCCTTCCGTCTTTATTTGCACCTGTTAAAATTTCCAACTGATTCGTCTCTTCTCTACCACCGGTCGGTGCCATACCTTTTACTACTTCCTTTGCATTCCACAAAATCTCGCTATTCTCGTCTTATCCCGTTTGAATTTTAGGGTTATAACGAGCCTACACCGGACGGGCGACTTTCATCGCATACGGCGTTCCATCAGCGAATTAGGAAAGGTTACGTCTTACAATGGGCATGTTCATCCTATCAAATGCTTCTCACAAATTTCTCACAAACTTAACCGTCTAACACGCTATACTGGCAGCAGTCTTAAGCATGATCAAACGACAAAAAGGACTGCAGAATGTATCTCTCTGCAATCCTTTTTGGAAATCGTTCATTTGTAGACTTGAGAAACTACAACGCCCATTGTAAGTTCTCGTATCCTTCTTATCCGCTGACTGGGTTCCTTCGCTCCGGCCAGTTTTCTCCTCCCCGTCTGTGTTACCACTACGGGTACAAACGGCAAGCCATCCACACTACTACGAACCCGCTGCCATCTTATCAGCCTCACGGGTGCTAACCCACCTCTTCTGATAAGACTTCAAACGTTCCACCTTGTCTATCCCTTGTTTTGCTGACCTTAGGTCCCCACTATACAATCCGAGAAAAACAGGTTTAACAGCCTGAATTGTTCCTATTTCGTCTGCACGATCTCGCGTACATCGACTGTTGTTAAACCCCTAGCGCTTAACTACCTAACAACAGCTATCTCGTATCGGGTCACCATGGATTCGTCGCCTGACCATAGTCAACTTTTAAGGAGCCCCGCCTTGCTTTACGCAAGTACGACTTCACCTGACTTCACGGAAGCAGTTGGTATAGGACTGTTTTCCGTGCAGGAGGATTAGGCACATGAGTCATAGGCTGTTCTCATGGATTGGAGTTGCACCAATCTATTTGACAAGATAGTTAGAGAAAAACCCCTAAACCGCTTTAAAAGTTGTCTAGGGGTATTCTCACTTCTTTCACTCAAGTGAGTTTATGAAGTAACGTTTCGTGATTTTTTTAAGGAGTTTTCAATCCATCAAATGCTGTTTCAGCAGTTGCCAAGTCAGCTTTTGCTTGATCCAACTCTGCTTTTGTGGATGTAGCATTGTCGTGTACACCTTTAGCTGCGGTGATAGCTGTTTGGAAGCTAGCTTTTGCTGGCGCTGGATATTCACCAGAAGCGTTTCCTTCTGCTGCTGCATCATGTTTCGCTTGAGCAGCTACGACTGCATCGTTCAAAGCTGTTTTAGCAGCTTCCAATGCTTTTGCATCGTCAAAAGCTTTACGAGCGTCAGTTACTGTTTTGTCTGCAGCAGTTACTTTGCCTTCAAGAGCTGTTTTGTCAGCGCCAGTAGCAACCTTAGCAACTTTTGCTTTAGCATCAGCCAAAGCGGATTCTGCTGCAGTCAGGTTTGCTTCTACTTTGAGGTCTTTACCTGCTGCTGCTTCCAGAGCTGTTACAGCATCTTGTGCTGCTTTCAGTGCAGCTGCACTGTCAGCATCAAACAATTTGCGAGCATCTGCAACTTTTTTCTTAGCCAGAGTTACTTTTGCAGCAAGAACATCTTTATCTGAACCAGCTACTACCTTAGTAACAGCAGCCTCAGCGTCTTTTACAGCTTTTTCAGCTTCAAGCAGATTCGCTTCAACTGTCAGGTCTTTGCCTGCTGCTGTTTCTAGAGCTGCTACAGTTTCTTGCGCCGCTTTCAAGTTAGCTGCTGCATCACCTTGAGCTTTGTCTAGCTCTTCAATTTTCTTTTCTGCTGCTTCGAGGACCTTGATGTTTTTCACCAATGGTTTTGCTTCCGGTTTCAGCGCATCGTACTGTGCACGAGCAGCTTGGACTGCAGCTTTATCTGCAAGGGTGATATTTGCTGGGAGATCAGCAATAGCCTTATCAGCTGCTTTAGCCGCATTTGAGTCGATTGGATCTACACCGACTTCCGGTTTAAAGGTTACAGAATACAAACCAGTCAACTTGGTGCCTTTGTAGGATACCAAGCTCTTCGAAAGCGTAATTACATTAGAATGCTTAGAAGTTCCAAGCGTTCCATCTTTCAAAGTCAAAATTACTCTTTCGTAACCGTTGTTTGTATTGTTATCTGCATCTTCAATGGAGATCAATGTACCTTTTGGCAGGTTCTCACCATCGAGTGTGTAGTTTGCTGGGTTAACAGCATTCTTTTCAGAACCTGTGTACGTAACACCAGAAGTAAATGTTAATACAATTGTATCTTGGCCACTACCATTCAGGAATCCTTCAACTTTGTTATACGTAGAACCATTTGGAAGTGAACCTGCTACCATGAATACATCATCAGCAACTACAACGTTTGGTTTAATAACAAAGTTTTTGGTCAAGGTTTGAGCAGTGTTACCTACGTCATCAGAAATCGAACGGACAACAAGCGTCCAAGTTTGATTTCCACCTTTGTTTACAATGTCTTGTGGGCTATCTTGGTTAGGTTCTGGTTGCGGTACGACTTCAAACTGCTTGTCAGCATGGTTTTTGTCGGTGTATTTCTCAACCTTACCTTTAATTGTGATAGTATTACCATCCTTGTCTTTACCCAAGAATTCAATGATAGGTACAGGGATAGTTGTTCCTTGGCTCTCAGATGGTGTATCAATTACATCATTTCCATTCTTATCTTGGCCAGGAAGTTTAACCGGTTTGCTCATCTCAACATTGTAACGGCCAGTAGCGATCTCAGTAATATCTGTGATGCTTGGGCTGGTTGTATCAGGGCCAGTCATGATTGCGTCGCTGAGAGGCATGATAATGTCTACATTCTGCTTCCCGTTTGCCGGATTCATAACAGATTTAGCAGCAATGAACAGGCGATAGGAGTCATTGTAGTAATTCTTTGTTGTTAATTTTGTATTATAGATTTGTGTCCAGTCATCTTTCAACTCAAATACATACTCAGAATCAGATACTGGATCAATAGTCAACAATGGTGTACGACTATATTTACCAGATACATCCTCTACATTTTTCCACTCAACAGTGCCATCCGCATTTTTTACAGCTACCTGAAGCTTCGTGTTAGCAGTTGTCAAGCCAGTAACTTGCTTGTTAAATGTAACACGGAATTGCTCAGAGGATTCCACACTTACAGAAGCAGAAGGAATTGAATCATCTCCAGCTACATTGAAGTCCAGGGATTGGCTAGTAGAGATATTTTTGTCATCTGTCAAACCAGCATAATCATAAATCGAGGACAACTGAACAGAGTGTGTACCTGCAGGCAGATAGTTCTTGGTTTTGATTGTCAAGATATCGCGGGTATCCTCTAACGTTTCTGCATCGAAATCGCCAAAGCTGTAAGAATCAATTGCTGTAATTCCGCCATCGAGTGATACATCTGCTTTAGCAATTGCTTCAGAGAATTTTACTTTTACTGTTTTCAGATCTTGAGAAACAGCAGAGGTAGCTTCTGGTTTACGTGCATCCGCCAAGATAAAGTCAGCAGAGGTTGTTTGTTCCCCAATATTGCTGTCTTGAATAAACTTCACGAATACTGTCTCGTTATCTTTTAGTGTGTTATCTGCTGCGTGTTTATCCAAGATAACCTCTAATGCTTTAGAGTTCCCAGGAACTGCTTTCAAACCGCGGACAACGTAAGGCGTCGTATGGCCTGGTTGGGTAATCTCGATTTTTGCTTTCAAGATAGCATTTTTCGAAACTGGATCAACTTTAGGCTTTTTGGTAACTTCATCGATCTGTACAAAGTCAGCAATCGTAACATCTTTGTTGAAGTTGACAGTTACACGGTCAGCTTGGTTTGAACCTGCAGATCTAACAGCTGGTTTTTGTTCTGGGCTGGTACCATCATCCAGTTTCACTTTGAAGTGAACATTTTTAGTTCCAACGATTTTACCGATCAGATCTTTGTAATCACCAGATGCTTCAATAACTTGTGCATCTACTTTAGCTACCAGATCTTTTTGGCTAAATTCAGAGCGCAATGTAACGGTTGCAACACCATTTTGAACAGTTACACGTTCATTAGCCAAGTTTCCATAAGTGGAGCTGAAAGCAATCAGTACGTTGTCTGCATTTGTATCAACTTGACCTGTCACTTTATCCAACAGTTTAGCAGTTACAACCAGATTGTCTGCACCGTTGGCGAGGATTTGGTCACCAGGTACATTTGTTGACAATTCCAGGTTGTAAAGATCGGTTACCGCAGGTGTAGTGAATTTGCTATCAGCAACATCTACTGGCTTACCATCCACCAACACTTGTTTAGTTACGATAGTGTACTCAGTTGTGTAGTTCAAGCCGGAAACAGTCAAAGCAACAGTTTTCTTATCTTCGCCAAGAGTAGCTGCAGTTACAGAAGCACCAGCAATGGTGAAGTTTTCAGCTTTTACTGAATCTACAGCTTTGTTAAATTTCACTTGAACTTTAGTTTTGGTAATAGCACTTACAGATTCAACTTTCAGTTCACCTGGAGTTGTGCCATCTACTTTGTCTCTAGCATTTTCATTAGCAGTAGAAGAACCGTCTTTGTTCACTACTTTGTAGAGATCAACGAAGTCTTCTTTTTTCAGAGGCTCGCCCAGAGCTACTTTACCGCCCTTGTCGAACATTTCTTGCAGAGAAGCACCGTTTCCTTTAACGTCAACGAATACGATGTTGTTCAGGTTAGTAGCCATAGTTTTCAGCTCATTGTTATAAGCTGTTTTAGCTGCTGGCGTCATTTCGAACAGAATGTCAGTAGAGTAGAATTTTTTGATGTCTCCACCAATGTAAATTCCATCTTTTGGTGCTGCGAAAGCAGAAGCTGCCAAGCTAGCTACAAGTGTAGTTGAAAGAACAGAAAGTACCACTTTTTTATTCACGTACTACCCCTCCGTATGTTTGATAGGAAGTTCTCTATAGTCGGGTAATATGAGCTAGAGGGGAAATGTCCCCTCTAACTCTTTGGTAACCCAAATCCTGTTTCAGACTAGCTAACTGTAATTCTTACGCTTCTACGAAGTTTACAGTTGCTTTGTCGGAATCTTTACCGTTTTTGTTAGTAACTTTCAGTTCGCTAGAAGTTACTTTGTCTTCAGTTTGGTACTGGATGGAGATTTTGCCATTTTTGAAGTCCAGAACGTCAGGCGTTACTTCTTTGCCGTTGATGGAGAAAATGATGTCATCAACGTCATCAGCCTTGATGTCTTTGTTCAGTTCTACAGAAGCACGGTAAATTTTCATTGTACCAGCAGATACGAATTTACCTTCTACTGTTTTTGGAAGAGCGTCCCACTCTGGTTTTGTTGGCTCAGTTGGCTCTTGCTTCAAGAATGCTTCTGCTTCCTCTGCCAGGCCCTCTTTACGAACTGTCTTCGCGTCGGAAACGATCAGAACGTAGTCGTATTTAGTACCGGTGATATCAGCGCTGTCGATCATTACGATGTAGTCGCCTTCGTTAACGCCATCTACGCCACCGAGGTCATCGAACAGATCGAAGTAAACTGTAGCAGATTTGATGCTAGCTTTCTTCTTGTTGTCGTCAGCATCTTTGTAAGTGATGGTGTCTTTGCTTACATTGTCAACCAAACCAACAACCAATTTGTCGATGTTTGCATCTTTCAGGCCTTTTTCGTCAGTTACTTCTGCGAGCATGCCTTTAGCGTTTTTGTTAACTACTTCAACTACATCGTCAACGATAACTTCGTCGTTGGAATCAACTGTGAATGCGATGAAGTCGTTACGACGGATGTCGTCATCTTTCAGATCGTCTTGATCGCCATCGAGTTTATATTCTTTCTCAACAACTTTATCGCCATCTTTAACCCATACTTTGATGGTGTCTTTACCGCCAGAACGACCGAAGTCGATCACTTGACCGTAGATAGCGTCTCCAGCCAAACCATCACCATCAACAACGAAGATTGCTTCTACTTCGTCTTTGTCGTTTACAGTGTAGATTACGGACAGGTCGTTTTCGTCAGCAACGTCTTTGAACTTCGCAGTTTTAGCGTTTTTCAGTTCTGCACGTTTGCCGTTTGTTTCCAACTCACCAGTCATGTTGAAGACAGCTGTTTTGTCAGTAACTTCGTAGTCGCCAACCATATCGTCGTCTTCATCTGCGAGGTCATCCCAAGCCTTGCCGGATTCTTGCTCAACCTTAACAGGTTTCACGAATTCAACTTTAGATGGTTTGCCATCTGCATCAAGAGTTACTTCTACGAGCAGAGTGTCTTTGTCTTTGCTAGGTACCAGGATGTTTTCCAGATCCCACTCGGACTTGCCATCCCTAGCGTAGTTTTTGCCATCGAAGTCATAGATGTTTTTAGCTTCGAGGGAAACAGTTACTTTTTTACCTTTTTGAGTCAACACAGTGAAATCCCAAGTGTCTTTGCTTGTGTTGAAAGTAGCTGCACGAGTGATGATTGCTTTTTGTTTGCGATCGTCGATAGCATCCTTAGTTTCGATGTGACGAACACGACCAGAAGCATCCAGGTACAGTTTTACTGTTTCGTCGTCCAAGCTGTCAACCAGATCCCAGTGGTCTTTGTCGATGTCTTGAACATCTTTGTTACCGTCATCGGAGAAAGTAGCACCTTCGTAAACGCGGTATGTTTTGTCGCCGATAGTCAGGCGGTAGTCGTTGTTGTTACGGCTAACAACTTTGTCTACTTTACCTTCTACTACTGTGTCAGTAGCGAATACCAGCAGTTTGTCTTCGTCGCCATCAGCGTAGTATACGCTGTAAACCATGCCTTCTTTTAGATCGCTGAATTTAGCTGGTTTACCGTTGAGGAATACCAAGAAGTCTTTACCTTCTTCTTTGTCTTCCAGTTCGTTGAACTTGTCGTTATCACGGTTCGTGATTTTCTTCTTATCAGCATCGATTTTGGAGATAACTTCGGAACCGTATTTAACGCCTTCGTCTTCTTTGTTCATGGATTGGTCGTCAATAACGTGGATGTAAGCAATCTCGTTATTGTTGTCCAGAACAACTTTCGCACCGAAAGTGAATCCGCCATCAGCGTTGTCTTTGATGATATCTTTCAAACCATCAACTGCATCGTTGAAGCGAGTGAAGTTGTAAGTTACTTGAGTGTTTTTGTTGAAGCGGTAGCTTTTTTCGCTAGCATCCAACTCCAATTTCAGATCAGCCAGATCAGAATTGCTCAGTTTATCTAAATCTTTATCTTCGATAACTTTGCCTTTTAGAGTGAACTCGCCCACGCGGTCCATGATAACTTCTTCGTCTGTGGAACCTTCCATCCAAACGATTACGTCTTCACGGTCGTCTTTGATCCACACTTGTACGTGTTGACCAGCGAAATCGTTAGCGTTGATACCGTCAGCTACTTTGTAAGTAGTGTTGCCGATACCAGCGTCTTTACCGTTCAAAGTAACTTCGTTAGCTTTGATTTTGCCCAAGCCGATAGCTGGTACGTTAGTTACCAATGGCAAGTCATCGCTGTCGTTGCCAGACTCTTGAGCCCACTCCATGTCACGAACAGTAACTTTCAGGTATTTAGTCAGAAGAGTTTCTTTCGTGATTTCATGACGGATGTCAGTACCGAACTCAACTTGTTGCATCAGGTCAACGCGAAGAGCGTTGTCGAGCATTTTGAAGATATCGCCACGAGTTGCTGCATTGTTAGGAGTAGTGATGCTTCTAGCAATGTTCAGCTCGGAAGCTTTGGAGATCATGCTGTTAGGCCATACACCTTTAACTGCTGGCTCATAACCCAGTGCACGAACGATCATAGTTACTGCTTCAGCATAAGTAACTTGGTTTTGTGGTTTGAAAGATTTGTCCGGGAAACCTTTTACGATTTCTTCGCCGGAAGCTACGTTTACGAAACCAGCAAACCAATCAGTAGATTTCACATCTGTATAAGAGTTGCTGAATTGTGCCAATTTCGCACCTTGCTCCAGTCCGCGAGCGCGAACAACCAGAGTAGCGAACTCTGCACGAGTGATAGTTTTGTCTACACCGTATTCGCCATTGCCATAACCTGCTACCAGGCCAAGAGCTTCAAGACGTTTTACGGTTTTTTCCATATCAGCATCCATTTTAGGAGCTGTAGTTGCTGCTTCTTCTGCTGCGAAAGCCATTGGAGCAACAGTAAGTGCGAGTGCACTAGCCAATACACTGTTAACGACCTTTTTCATAACCTTGTGTTCTCCTCCTCTAGTATAAACAAATTGTTCTTGGGGAATATTTGTTGTTAATCTATCTTTCTTTTTAAAGCCCGAATCCTGCAAGCGCGTGTCACCTCCTTTCGCAGGAAAGCCTCGCTTTTTGTGTTAAAAATCTCTAGTATATTCAGTATTGTGTAAAATGCAACAATCACTAGTGTAACACAACTGCTAGAATTCGTGAATCTTTTTTACACAATTCCCCGTTTTTCGTGTGACATCCTATTAAACGCCTGAGCGAATCAAAAGTTGCGGCGCCTTCGAAAAAAAATTGAAGTTTTTTTCGTGGTTCGTTATTCACCTGTCCGTTATGTACGAAGTGACATCCGCCACAATCCGTATTATAGGGGACATATGGCGGGCTGTCACGACTGAACCTTTTTCCAATTTGGTTCAAAAGCACATAAATCTTGCTTAAATTAGGTTAATTTCCTAATGCATTTTCAAAGTTTACGACAGCCAAGTTGTAAGATAAAACAGCTTTTTGGTATTCATTCTCGCGAGTAGACAATGCTTCTTCTGATTGAATTACTTCCAAAGTCGTCGCGAGTCCATTTTCAAAACGCAAATTTTTCAAGCGATAGCTCTCAGCTGCAGAATCTTTTGCTGCTTTTTGGAAGTCAATCGCCTCGCGTGCTGCGTTTAAATTGAGGTATGCCTGTGCAACGTCTTTCGAAACGGTACGTTTTGCCTCCTCAATAGCAAGCTGCGATTTCTCAACGTTGTTGCGAGCTTGTTGACCAGAAAGAGTTGAAGCTGCGGTATACTCGGCGATCAGCTTCACATTCAATTCTGCCAGCTTGAGTTCTTCTTCTGCCTTTGTAATCTCTAAGCGTTTAGAGAGAGCCTGCTTCTCTGCATCTTTCAAGGTGATCGAGATTGGAGCCATTTTCTTATTGGCAGCGACGACTTTCCATTCTTTTTGAAGATCAACGCCAAGGAAATCGTTCAGATCCATCACGGCAATTTCCAAGTTGTTTTCCGCAGTCGTCAATTGAGCTTTTGCACCTGCTACGCCCATTTCTGCCTCAAGAACGTCTGTCTTCGCGTTGGTTCCCACATCAAATGCAGCCTTGGCTACTTTCAATTGTGCTTCTGCACGAGCCAAGCTTTGTTTTTTCAAGTTCAGGTCATCCTGAGCAAAAATCAGCTTGTAATAGGCATCTTGTGCGCCCAACTTGATTTTTCCTTCTGTAGTCTTAACAGCGAGGGCATTCAGCTTTTTGGTCATTTCACTTTGGGCGCTTCTCACATACTTTGCTTGTGCTGCGTCCAAGGATTCCAGCATGTCTGCTGTCATTTGCGCCGTGCTTCTATAGGTAATCGAGTTGTTAATATCTGCATTTTTCGCATCCAAACGAGCATTTTGTAATGAGACGTTGGTTTTCAAAGCTTCTTCAATCGCTTTATCCAACGTCAACTCCTCTGCTGCGGAAGTATCAGGCGTTGATGTAGTATCCTTGCCAGCCTCTGCTGCTACTTTATCGTTAGATGCTTGTACAGTCGTAGGTGCCTTTGCTGGATCGGAGCCTGTATTCGCAGATGCCGTCAAGGTTCCTGCGCCAAGTGCTGTTGTTAATAATGCCGCCAAACTAATAGACATCCATTTCTTTTTCGAATATGGAAAATTCACTGAATTCCACTCCTTCATTTTATATTGAGCATAAAATTATTAACCACATTAAATATGTGGTTTGTCCCAAGATCACTATATCACAGAGTTATCCTTC
Organism: Brevibacillus sp. FIR094; assembly: GCF_050477165.1. NCBI lineage: Bacteria > Bacillati > Bacillota > Bacilli > Caryophanales > Paenibacillaceae > Brevibacillus > Brevibacillus sp. FIR094. The sequence goes on from NZ_JBEAES010000006.1 coordinate 26,688, forward strand.
TCACACGCAAAATTATGCCATACCAGCATTTTCATAAGGGAATCATAAGTAACTCCTCCCTTTCCTTTTTTATTCCAGAAGCACCACATAGAGTACTACGATTATGTGTCAAAAACATTTCAGTGTTCGCCAACATTTCTTTGGCATGCTATCCTTTTCTTGAGGTGATTGTACGATGCTTACCCAATACAAAACCATCGCTGGCTACGGTGAAGACTATATCGTCATTGAGCGCTCCCGTTTTATCGGATATGCCCAGCGGGTTACCACTGAGGAAGAAGCGACAGCGTTTATTGCGATGATCAAAAAGAAGCACTGGGACGCTACTCATAACTGTTCCGCTTTTGTCATCGGCGAAAACGATCAGATTCAGCGCTCGAGTGATGACGGAGAGCCTAGCGGTACGGCAGGCAAGCCGATTCTGGAATGCATCAAGAAAAACGGTGTAAAAGATACGGTCGTTGTCGTCACTCGCTATTTCGGTGGAATCAAACTTGGGGCTGGTGGACTCGTTCGAGCTTATACAGCTGGAACCGTCACTGCATTGAAGGCTGCGAAGATCGTGGTGCACACGCTGCATCAGACGATCTCTGTCAGTGTGGACTATACGTGGTGGGGCAAGGTGGAGAACGAACTGCGTCTAGGCGTACATCGCGTGAGTGGTACGGATTTTACAGACAAGGTGACCGCGCATGTGCTGATCCCTGAGGGTGAACAGGATGAGTTTGTCGCACGGATGGTTGATTTGACAAATGGGCAAGCTCAGATCGTGCTCGGAGAGAAGGAATATGTGGAGGTTCCTGTAGACGCGGTTGGAGATGTGGAGGAAGAGTAATTTCTCAATGAAAAAAGCTGAAGAGGCGATGACCTCTTCAGCTTTTCTTCTATTATATATAGCGAAATATCTCGGCTTACTGCTTAGGCAGTTTTTTGAGTTGGACCATAGTACGAATGGTGATGACAGCCATCTCAGCACGAGTCAGGTTGTTAGTCGGTTTGAAGCTGTAGGTCGACTTTTTCTCACCTGGATTATCTATTTCGCCGTTCATCAGTTTCGCCTTACTTACAGCAAGTACGGATGGAGCTGCATAGTAGCTAACGTCTTTGGCATCTGAGAACATTTTGTTCAAAGCGAGCTTGGAAGCATCGAGTGTGCCCAATTTGAGATTAAGCGCACGTGAGATCATGATTGCAGCTTCTTCGCGAGTAAGATTTTCATCTGGACGGAAGTACCCTGGTTGTTTTCCACGAATAATTCCAGCCCGAGCAGCTGTCTCAATGTATTTGTACTGATAATCCCACGAATCGCGATTCGGACGAACATCGGTAAAGGTTGGTTCTGCCGGATCACGCTCATTGCTATCCCGGTATGGACCAGCGTTGATTGGCAGATCCAATGCTTTGGTCAGCATCGTTGCAAATTCGCCGCGTGTCATGTCACGGTTTGCCCCAAAGCTGCTTCCGCTATATGCCGGCATGATGCCTTTGGCGTACAGTGTCTCAATTGCATCACGAGCGAAATCATGACTAATGACATCATCATATGTTTCTCTCGTTTTCATAACCATGTAATAACCAAAACCAGCAAACGGTACCGTAACAGTCTTTTTGCCTGTATTCACTACGCCACCAATGTTTGTCCATTCGTCCCCATTGTGATAGTAGACGGTCAGGATGTTATTCGCTGCGTTTACGATGGATGCATTGTATTTGATGGTAAGTGTACCGCGAAGGCTTGGAACCAGATTGTCTTGCCAACGGCTCTTGAAGTCTTCTGCATCGCCTTCATCGTGGTATGGATCGCGTCCACCCGGTGCTTCTGTGTCACCTGCATCTACGTAGTACAGTGGGCTTGCATAGTTGAAGTTAGCTTCTAGTACCAGTCGTTCTTCCAAGTTATCATCGTCGATGGATATTTGTCCTGTTGTACGATCTGCCATACCGAAATACAGAGGTACATCGACAAAGATATCACCGTTAGGATTCTTCACTTCTTGACCGGCACGGCTGTCATCTGGCGACAACAAAACGGTACCTTTCGGGAACTTCAGTTCAAACTGCTTATCAAATACGCTGAAAGCGGTTTTCTTTCCTAATACATCACGATATTCTGCACCATTTACAGTCGAGCTTGCATTGTAAATTTTGATTTCGTCTTTATAGGTGCTATCGCCTACCACAACCGAGAATTTAATCGAGTTTAGACCTTTTTTAAGTGGAACAGTAGATGTAAACACATAATAAGTCTCTGGTATGGTCTTGCCCTGTTTGTCATCGTAATAGAAGTCAGGGTTGCTTGTATTGGTTACTTTTGCTTCTGTTTTGCCGAACAGTACTTTGTCCGCATTTTCAGCAAACACTTTCACCACTGCACTGTTGCTATTTACGATGATGTGCGGATCGGATTCTTTTGCTTTTACTGGGGACAAAACTTCCCAGCTGGAATACTTCTGATCGATATTGATGTCATAGCGAATGACAGTTCCATTGTCATCTTCTGCTACGATTGTGTAGACCGTTGTTCCACCCTTTTTCAATGTCAGTGGGAAGAGGGCCAGTTTCTGTTCCTGATCTTTGGCATTTGTCACAGCATCTTGTACTTCTTCTACAAGATCGCCATATTTCTTCGTGCTCATCTTCCCTTCAAAACGGGTGCGAGATTGTGAATCAATGTTGTGATCATCATACAATTCTTCCAAATCGTTATTCAACGCTGCTTCGAGGCGTGCTTTTACGTACTCCTGGTTCGTCGTATCTTGGTCCCAATCTCCACTCTTGTAGCGGAAATCATTGATACGCTTCCCGTTCTTTTCAATGTATACATGTGTTGCATCATTTACTGTAAAGCTCAAGTTAGTTAGGAAGTTGGCACCTGTCTTATAAGATGCATCTCCAGCTTTCTTGGTCAGTTCTTCATTTTTACCATTGGAGATGATCTCCAGCTTCACATCCTCGACAGATGGCGTCTTGGATGAGTTGTAAGAAACGTTATAGGTGAATACTGTTTTTGGATCGTCTTTCAAGGTGATTTTCAGGACGTTGTTGCCTTTTTTATAATCGAGCTGATTTTTAGAGATAAGGAACGTACCCTTGGTTGTATCAATACCACTAATACTGATTGTCGAACCATTTAAGGTTGCCTCAATGTTATCAGACTTCAAAACATAGTTGTATACTTTCCCGTCGAGATTGCGGATGTCATTCTCACTTTTTACTTGATATCCATCTTCAAAGCTGCGCACCTGTCCTGTTGCATCTACATAGGTGATTTGAGCAAAAGGGGTAATGCGAATATCCAGGGTGTAAGTAGCAGAACCTGTTCCACCAGGATATCCAATTACTAATTTCCCCTGACCCTGTGGCAGCTTTTTCAAGGTAAGTGTAAATCCATCAGTAGCTGACGTAATTACATAGTCAACTCCAGAAGTCAACGTCTGCCCGTTATACGTAATGGTTGAATTAGCAGGAGTTGGAATATTTTGCGTGACTGCCTTCAACTCTAACGGTGAAGTAACAATGATATTCGTAGCCGTCGGAGACAATACTTGTGCATTTGCCAAATTTATCACTTGTGAAATGTTTGGCTTGGAGTTATCCAAGTATTTGAATTCGTACTCGTAGTTCGCGACATTAATAAAGCCCGATGGAGACGTTATTGTATTATCCGATGCCTTTGTCAGGTATTGATAACTCAAAGATGCTTTGTACGTTTTTCCATCTTGGAATACTCCAGCAGGTACCGCCAGAGAAACCGCATATTCGGTAAAGCCGCTTTGCGGATTACCGATCGGCGTAAAGGTTACTCCGTTTCCACTCTTGTATTCAGTCTTACTTCCGCCTTCAGAAATCGTGACCTTGAATTCCTGGAACTGTTGCGCACCAGCAATATCTACAAATTTCAAAAGTGCCGCACCATTCAAAGTCATCGCTGGAGAATATGTTGAACCTGTTACCGTAGATAGCTGGTTTGGCTGCAGCGCCACGCCACCCAACGTTACTTTGTAATACTGATCAGAGCTTCCGGATGATGTAGTGGTGACCAACAGCTTGCGGACAAATGTCCCCACTTCTTTATTTTGGTTAAATACTCTGATTTCCAAGGTATTTTCACCAAGCTGCGACGGTACACTCAACCCAAAAGATCCAGTGCGGTTCACCTGCGTTTTGACCACATCACCTGTACGCAAGTTTTTCACTTCAACGGTATCCGCATTGAGCGCTTTCCCGTCCAGATTCAAATTCAGACGATTAACCGATGGAACCGTGATATAGGTTGGATTCGAATTGACATTCGGATCGTTCAGCGCTGTATCGTTTACTTTCAAATCACTGACAAGTGGTGTGTTGTTGTATTGCACGTAGAACTGGTAGTGTTCTTTTGTTACATTTCCTACTTTTTCGTAGAAAGCGATCTGATTTAGGCCAGGCTTCAAGCCAATGTTGCTAAATGTAAAAGTGCTACCATTAATCGCTGGCGCAGTATTGGCCAAGTCTTGAATGGAAGTGCCGTTGTTCGTAATCAACTTCAGTCGCAAGCTGCTTCCTGTTACTCCACTACCATACGTACCAACCAAGGTAATCGTAGAGTCTCCATAAATCACTGGAGTATAAGCTGTCGTTCCTCCAGAGAAATTGGTAATGGAGATTGGGCTGTTCTGCGAGTTGTACTCGTAATAGATAATGTCACGTTCGCCTGTATTTGGCGCATACAACTGAACAGCATTCAAGCCTGGGGATAAATCAATATCTGGCAAAGTGCCTCCAGGGCCGTTTACTGTTCGAACAGTGACTCCGTTTACTTGAACTTCTACAGCCTGAGTCTTATCCACTGCAACTGTAACATCATACTGGTATTTCAAATTAGATACTGTTCGGTTTGTTACTTTAATAGGGTCACTTTGATGCTCACCTTGCCCAGAGTTCAAAAATGTTAGCTTACCTAATCCAGGACCAAGAGGGTTTGGTGTGTACTGAAAGAAAATATCTGCTGTATCGTTTGTTGGATCAACTGTTACTTTTGGCCTCACAGTTACTTTTGTTACTGCTCCACTGCTATTCAATTGAAAATCTGGCAGTGTAATTTTGTCGTTTGCGAATAGTTGATTGTTCGCAAGTGGAACATTATCAACTAGTACATCAACACCTTGACCATTTTTGGAGATATCCTTGTAAGTAAGCACTACTCCATGTACCAATTTGGAAATGGTCTTGATCGGCGTGCTATAGATTTTACCATCCCCACTTCCTGACGCAAGATAGCCAGAAGGCGTCTGAATACCTGTCGTATTGTTCCAGTTGGAACCGAGCGCTGCAGAAGCTGGCGCTGCTGGCAACATACCTGTAACAATTAGCATCATCGCCAGGCACATGACCAGCCAACGACGGAATTGTTGATAGGACTTGTTCATATTTTCACCTCTCCGTTTGTTTTTGAAGCCTCTTATGTGTCCCACACTTGTAATGGGTCAATGTAATTCTCCCTATCTTTATCGGACAATTCCCTTCTTCACTTAAGTGTTTCCCCCTAAATATTGGCGAAAAAAAGCCCTAGCACCTTTAGATGCTAGGGTTCTGTTTATTTCTAATTCGTCCGACGCTGTTGATCGGTTTGTTTAATTTTAATGCGTCTGTAAGCATTAATCAGTGGACGGTGACGGCGGCTAACGAGGCCAACAATCTCCGTTCCGAGATGAATGACGATCACCAACGCTACCATGACAATAATCGTAGTCCACTTCGTCGTCTTCGTCAGAAGAATCGCCATCGTCCCGAAGAAAATGCTGATCGAGTAAATCGTGAGTACAGTCGAGCGGTGCGACAGACCCATGTTCAGCAAACAGTGATGCAAATGCCCTTTGTCTGGGCTCGAAATCGGCTTTTTGTTCACGATCCTGCGCACGATGGCGAAGAACGTATCCCAGAGCGGTACACCCAGCACGACGATTGGAATGATAAAGGAAACGAACAACGCTTCTTTAAAACCCATAATCGACAGAGCTGCCAAGTTGAAGCCCAAGAAAAGCGAACCGGTGTCGCCCATGAACAGACGAGCCGGGTGAAAGTTAAAGTAAAGAAAGCCTAGGATCGCTCCGAGGAGCACGAAACAGTAGGTCGCTACCTTGTAATCGTCCATCAACAAGGCCATGACACCCATTGTCCCTGCGGCAATCGCTGACACACCTGCCGACAAGCCATCGAGACCGTCAATCAGGTTGACTGCATTCGTTACCCCGACAATCCAAAACATCGTGATCGGAATCGCCAGCCAGAAGAGCCAGCCACTGCTGAAATCAATGCTTCCGCTATACGGCAGATTCACGACGCCGATTTTCAAGCCAAAAGGAATGACGACAATCGCTGTTGCGACTAGCTGTCCGAGCAGCTTCCATTTTGGCGAGAGCTGGTATTTGTCATCGAGCATACCGACGACCATAACGATCGTGCTTCCGATGAAAATTCCCAGCATTTCCGATATGCTTGTATACGGGACAAACAGGAAGAATGCGACCAAATAACCGATATAAATTGCCAAGCCACCCATACGTGGCATGATTCGCGTGTGTACCTTGCGCTGGTTCGGGGCATCCACTGCTCCTACTTTTACAGCCAGGTTTTTTACATACGGTGTTGCAATAAACGATATGATCAGCGAAGTCAGAAATCCGAGGATTAGTGTAGACATCGACTGTTCTCCTCTCTACGGATGCATCTAGGAACGGCTACTCCATTTTTCTTTCAGTACGGTTAGAACAAACCGGGGAATAGCCAGTTGACGCTTCCAGCGAGAAGGCTCGGAAGCAAGTCGGTAAAACCATTCCAGGTGCAATTTTTGCCAGATCTCGGGAGCGCGCTTCACTTTCCCGGAAATGACGTCAAAGCTTCCGCCTACCCCCATCATCAGGGAGGCATTTAACTGATCGCGATACTTCGCCATCCATTCATCTTGTCTGGGCGCACCCAGTGCGGCGAACAGGAGCTGCGGTTTCGCTTCGGCAATTTCTTGTACAATTTGGGTTTCTTCCTCTGGGCGAAAATAGCCATCCCGACATCCAACGATTCGGGCGTTCGGATAACGAGCACTCAGTTTGTCTTTTGCCAAATGAATGACATCTGGCTTGGCGCCAAGTAAATACACGCCCCACTGATGTTGATCTGCTTTTGCCATGAGTGCTTCCAGAAGCTCCACACCTGTAACGCGCTCATAAATCGGCTGATTCGTCCATTTAGCAGCGTACACGATTCCAATTCCATCGGGAACGACATAGGCTTGTTCTACAATAGAACGGAAAGCGCGATTCTCTCTCGCTACCATGACGATCTCCGGATTGGCGGTTACCACGTGGGTCTTTTGACCGCTTTGTATGCGCTCTGTTATATGATCGACAGTCTCACGAAAACCGCGAGTCGTAAATGGCACATCTAATATGGTTGCGACCTGTTTGGTCATTTCTTCACCTTCAAGTGCTTGTTATTAAATCATTGTTTAAAAATTCGTCTTTTCAGCACCGAGAAAATGGCGAGAACCTGAAGAAGGAAGAGCGGAATGTAGGGGACCTACATGAGCACCGGACTTCGATGGTGAACGCCGGTTTCGATGTCGAAAAAGCATTCATAACTACTTCGTGATCAAAAGACGACTTTTTAAACTACCTTATTCATGCATGGAGTTGCCCATTAGCCATTCTACCCGAAAAGAAAGGCACATTCAAGATGATCATGAATGTGCCTTATTTCCTGCAGTCAGGGCAAACATCAATCCACCCTCTGCTACTACTTTCCCATTTACCAATGCTTTTCCATGCCCTTTGCCAACGGTTCCACGCACACGAGTAAGCTCAACCTCTAGTACCAGCGTGTCTCCCGGCTTCACCTGATCTTTGAAACGGAATTCATCAATACCTGCAAACAGTCCGATTTTTCCTTGATGTTCCTCCATGCTGAGCATCGCTACTGCCCCAACCTGTGCCAATGCTTCCACAATAAGGACACCAGGCATGACTGGATAACCAGGAAAATGGCCTTGGAAAAACGGTTCATTTACCGTGACATTTTTAATTCCAACCGCTTTTTTTCCTAGCTCCAGCTCTTCGATTTTGTCTACCAACAAAAACGGGTAACGGTGCGGGATGATTTCCTGAATTTGCATAATATCCAAAGGCGCTTTGATTTCCATTATGTATCGCTCCATTTCCATACTTAACTAGACTTGTCTATGCATGAATACCCTTTGACCAACGAAACAATATACATAACTCCCGCCCCAGTTGAACGGACAAGCGGGATTAAGATAAAAGGGGCACTTCCTCCCCAAAGAGCGGGAAGTGCTCTTTTTCATCCTTACACGCGATTCAATAGTCGAGCCTTTGCCAGATAAATCGCGCTCACAATAAAGGAGAACGCTATAACCGACCAAAGTATCGCTTCACTGTACTCATAGCGATACATCACCAGCGGAATGACAACATACAAAAGAACAGTTGTCAGCTTGCCGTAGGCGTTTGCCGGTACAGTTTTTTTCCCGCGGAAGTGGTAAACAGCTCCTGTTACTATCATTGCCAGATCGCGCACAAAGAAAAACAGGAGGGCCCATATACTGATTCGATCCGTCAAAAATAATGAGGCGATGACCGCCAGCATCATTAATTTATCTGCCAGAGGATCTAACATCATTCCGATGGTGGTCACAAGCTTATGCTTCCGCGCGATGTACCCGTCCGCAATATCGGTCACTCCCGCCAAAATCAAAATGCCTAAAGCGATTTCAACATGATACGGAAACTCCGAAAAAAAGACATACAGGTACAAAGGGATGAGCACGATGCGAAAGATCGTAAGCAAATTAGGAAGATTCACGGACATCCCTCCGTATTCAAATCGTCACTTCCTTTTTCAACCACTCGATCTATTATACTCTGTGGACAAACACAACAACAAGTCCTCGAAAAAATAGAAGCCCCAACCAAAGGTTCGGGCTTGTCCAGCTTCGTTTTTACGTATCTTCAAACATTAAATCCCACATATGTTTGTAGGTTCCCATATCGAATACATCTGACATTGGCTTCTTGCCAACCCCACCGTATCCGATCATCAGACCAATGACCAGTGAGAAAAACAGCAGGAGTGGGACCAGCACCATCTTGGCAACTCTCAGCCGCCAATTCTTGCCGCTCCGTTCCCGCTCTTTTCCTTTTGACTTAACTTCTTCGGTCTGACGCGGGAAACGTTTGCTCTTCCCTTGTTCCATGCTCCTCTCCTCCGTCATGCTGAAATTATATGGGTTATCTGCTTCTCAGTTGGTTAGCAATTCCCATCATTTGATCACTGATGCCGATTGCGCGTGAGTTCAATTGATACGCACGCTGAATGTTCACCAGTTGGGACATTTCTTCTGTCATGCTGACGTTGGATGATTCGAGAGCACCTTGGCGCAATGTTACATCATTATCATATGCACTGGTGTATTTACTTTGTGGTCCTGCCCGGAAAGCCAATTCGGCATCAAACAGATTCTCACCGACTTGCTTTAGTTGATCAGGATTCTCTACATTCCATACACCAATTTTTACAGATGCCGGCATTCCGTCCGCATTAAAAGTACCATCTGGAGAAATCGAGATGTTTTTTACTGGCTCCGGGAATACGATATTCGTACCACTATCATCTGTCAATATATGACCTGAACTGGTGTGCAATACGTATCCATTCTCATCCTGATCAAAACTGAGCTTAAAGGAGCCATTACGCGTAAAGCGACTTTCTTCATCCACGGTGATGTTATTCGCATCTTTGATTTTACGAGTGACCAAAAAATAGCCATCTCCTTCAATCGCGACATCTGTTGGCACATCTGTCTGCTTGAGACTGCCTTGACCGAGATCCAGCTTGGTCATGGCAAGATGCGCTCCACTACCTACTCTTATCCCCACTGGTGTATTACGATTTTGGTTATCCGCTGCCGGCTGCTCATTCATTGAGTCTGTGAGAAGCTCGGAAAACGATGCGACCCTGCGCTTGTACCCAATCGTATCAATGTTCGACAGGTTGTTGGATGTATTGTCCAACGCTTGCTGAATACCGCGCATAGCTGATGTGGAAATATTAAGCGACTGCATCCTTCCTACCTCCTATTATCCATTAACCCGACCAATTTCATTAGCAGCCTTTTCCAGCGTACCGTCAATTGTGGTAATCACCCGTTGGTTCGCTTCATAGGCGCGAAGCACACTCATCATACTCGTCATGGTTTGACCTGGGTCTACATTCGAGCGTTCACGCCAGCCCTGTTGTGTACCGAAACGACCTTCGACCATAGGAGTATTGTATGTACCTGCTGCTATGGCAGCCTGATCGTTGGCTTCTGCCAAATCAATCCCCTCTACCGCTATGTCGCCCTCAAATCGGAAAACATTCGTTCCTTCACGTACAAGCTTCAGCGGATCGGTTACCACAGCAAGTCCCAATCTAGCATGAGTAGGAAGCGCCGTATACTGTTCTGCTTTTGTGATGGGATCGATGGTAACTTGCATCAACTCGCCACGCTCGTTAATTTTCAGGTTTTGACCGACATTGGTACCGAGTGCGGGATCATGGTTGATGCGAATTGCCTGATTGGAACTATCCAGCACATAATACCCTTCCGCTGTCACCAGGTAACCTTCTGAATTCACGCTCCAGTTACCATTTCTCGTATAGCGGATATCCTCTTGCTGTGCTGGCTGAGCCAAATTTGCTTGTTCAATCCGAGCCACACTGTAAAACAACCGCCGCTCATTGCCATTCTGATCTGGCTGAATATTGTCCATCAACGCAAGATCATACGGATTGCGTGTCTCTTCAATATCCCCCTGCGCAAAATTCGGTAGCGCCTCCGACATGTATACCCCTGTGTTCAAGCGCCCGATAATGGCAGGCTGCCCAGGCATAGTAGGGATGCCCGGAACATCCAGTCCCTCATGATCATTCATGCGTGAGAGCAATTGCTCCGGAAATGCACGCATGACACCCACGTCCTGTTTGAACCCGGGTGTATTGATATTTGCTAAATTGTTCGCCAGCGATTCTTGCCTGTTCTGCAATGCTAGCATGCCAGATGCAGACGTATACAAGCCTCTGATCACTTAAATCTTACCCCCTGAATAATCGCTTATTCGAGTGAGCCGGCATCTTGTCCAAATAGTCCAGCATCATTCCTGTTCCTTTTGCAACGCACATCATTGGCTCGTCCGCTACCAGCACAGGAACCTTCAGCTCCTCTGCCAGAATCTCGTCAATACCGTGCAATAATGCGCCGCCACCGGTCAGGAAAACACCCTTATCAATTATATCGGCAGAAAGCTCCGGAGGTGTTCGTTCTAAAACAGATTTTGAGGCTTGTACAATCGCACTCACCGACTCAGCCAGGGCTTCCTGGACTTCAGTGGAGCGAATGGTAATTGTTTGCGGCAAGCCGCTTACCATGTCTCGACCACGAATGTCCATTTCGTCCTGGCGTCCGCCGGATACGGTTCCAATCTGAACCTTGATATCTTCAGCCGTACGCTCACCAATCAGCAATTTGTATTTATTTTTTATGTAACGCATAATAGCCACATCGAATGTATCGCCTGCTATTTTAATGGAGGAAGACGTGACAATATCGCCCATCGACAATACCGCTACATCGGTCGTTCCCCCACCGATATCCACTACCATATTACCGGACGGCTGAAAAATGTCCATACCTGCCCCAACTGCGGCAACTTTCGGTTCTTCTTCGATAAATACTTCTCTTGCTCCACCGCTGCGCTCAGCTGCTTCGCGAATTGCTTTTTTCTCAACAGACGTGATGTTCGTCGGGCAGCAAATCAAAATACGCGGACGGGCAAACATACTCTTTCCACCAATTTTGTTCAAGAAGTGCTTCAGCATGGCCTCTGTGATTTCAAAATCCGCGATAACCCCTTCTCGCAAAGGTCGGATCGCTACGATATTTCCTGGAGTACGGCCTACCATGCGATAGGCTTCATTTCCCACGGCCAAAACTTTTCTGGTTTTACTATCTATTGCCACGACAGATGGTTCGTCTAGGACAATTCCCTTGCCTTTTACAAAAACCAAGACATTGGCCGTGCCCAAGTCGATTCCGATATCTTTGCCAAACATGAAAGGTCCTCCCTGATTACCAGTTACATTTCTACCTAATATCATAGGCTCTTCTACGTGAGAGGACAAGGAAATTCTTTCTTACACACTCTCCTCCTGTTCTACTCGTACTTTTTTACTACGCCGTTTGTACTTGATTTTGGTCGCTTCGCCTCCCCGAAGATGTCTGATGGCTTTGTGATATTCCAAAATTTCCTTAACCTGGTTCGCCAACTCTGGATTTATCTCAGGCAGCCGCTCAGTCAAGTCCTTGTGCACAGTACTTTTCGAAACACCGAACTCTTTAGCGATCATCCGAACCGTATTTCTTGTCTCTACAATATATCGGCCGATTTTGATGGTCCGCTCTTTGATGTAGTCGTGCACATTACTCGCCTCCTTGTATCTACATTGTCTGATACAATATATGGGTGCGTAGGGACACATATTCTACGTTTCCAAGCCTGACAAGCCAGCACGGCCGCATCTTTTTTCAACAGTTTGTACCACACGCAAAAAAACACCCGCAATTGTTGTATTTTGCAGGTGTTTTTCTAAATTCATCGGTTATTGATTTTTTACTTCCGTTTCAGCCTGAATCAAGTATTGCTCTGGATTGACAGGCTTGTTATCGATGCGAACTTCAAAGTGAAGATGTGCGCCAGCGTCTTTTTCAAAGGTGTTGCGCCCAGCAGACCCGATTACTTGACCTTGAGTCACTTCATCGCCTGGTTTGACTGTTACGCTTTCCAGACTCTGATATACCGTAATCATTTTGTCTGCGTGCTCGACCTCAATCTCGTTGCCGACAAGTGGATCGTTCACCACTTTTACTACTTTACCAGCAAGAGCTGCGATGACATCAAAGCTCTTACCATCCGTGGATACGAGGTCAATACCTGTGTGTGGGTAGAAGGTGTTGTCGAAGCTCACCAATGCTTTTTGCTGATTGTCCTTCGACGCTTTCTCATCGTAGTAGTTCATGCCCACATTGTACTGCACGCCTTTTCCTACTGGCCAAGCGAGTGGTTGTACGCCACTTGTAGCAGGTACCGCTTCTTCGTTTTGCGGTGTAGTCTTCTCAGGAGTTGCAGGAGTTGTCACTGCCACGCCATCTCCGCTATTCGTCATTTTGGATACCGTGTCCATGACGTTGCCCTGATACCACATCACAAAAGCGAGAATGATTGCTGCGGTGCCGATGTAGATTGCAGGAAACGCCCATTTCTTGCCCAAAACTTTTTTCCAAGAACTTGCCTTCTTGAATGGAATTGGTTGATTTTTTTGATCTTCCATTTTATTCATCACCTCATCCCTCAGTATCGCCAGAATTTTGGCGTATAAACCTGAGAGAGTAGGGAAAAGTAAAAATTTGCTTTTCTTTTAAGCTGGGATCACTCTTGAATACACTTGTAGACTAATTCCTTGATAGAAGTGTTTGACGATTTGCTCCGCGCTTTTGCCGCTTTTGGCCATTCCATTTGCTCCCCACTGGCTCATCCCGACACCATGACCGTACCCTTTAGTTGTAATGAAAACCTGATTGCCGCGTAAATCCAACGTAAAGGACGAAGAATTCAAGTTGAGCTTTTCACGAAACTCTCTTCCTGTAAATTCCTTGCCACCAATGCTGATGGTTCCTACGCGATTTCCGGTTGTATGCGATTCGATCCGATACCAGGAACCATTGGTAGAAGCCTCCTGCGTGAGCTTGACGCCCAAATTCTTTTCGAGCTCCGCACTGGACATGACGACCGTTTCCTCATAGCGAGGAGATTGAATATCCCAAGGACTCGCAACGCTCTTCAAATAAGGAATGGGCTTTTCCCAATATTCATCCGAGTTTTCTGTAAAACCATTACTGGTGGAAAAAAACGTCGCGTCAATGGGCTCGTTCTGGTAGGTCAGGATAATTCCTGCTGTCGCCATAACTGCTTGCTGGATGCGTTTGTTTTTCCACTCGTATTGGTCTCCCCAACGCTCACGCCGCTGCTTTTCATCCATATAGACTTGATGCTGCACCGTATCCAAGACCTGCCCGCCTGATGGCACATCATCAAACTTGCCTTCTTTTAATCGGCGCACGATATAGGTCCTGGCCGCCAACGCCTGTGCTTTTAAAGCCTCCAGCTCGAACTCAGCTGGCATTTCCGCCGCTACGACTCCGGTAATATACGTTTCTAGCGGCAATGTTTCCACGGCCTTTTTTTCTGTACGGTACACCTTTACTGGCATAGAGGATGCCGATTCCTTCATCGCCGGTATGGCAGGCTCCGTGACGGCCACAGTAGGCTGACTGACAGGGCCTATTTCTGGTGAAAACCAAAAGACCAGAGCAGCAGGCATCAGGACGAGCAAGATCGGCAAAGCGATAAACCACATGAGTAGATAGCGTTTCATGCAAGAGATCCTCCCCGTTACGTACTAGACACGAAAAGTCTGAATAACCTACTAAAGTCTATGTTTGGTAACAGAGCGGTAGAACGAGAGAATGAGAGAGTCGAGAGAACGAAAAAAAGACCCCCTGCATACGCAGAGAATCTTTCGTTTTGCCATATGGTTGACGCATTTATCAAGCAAAATTAGGAGAGAAGCTTACTTTGATGGTTTCGGAAACTGCTTTTTCACGAGCCTTTTCTTCTGGAACCATACGTTCTACATCTGCGCCCAAAGCCAGCAGCTTTTCCGTAAAGTTCACGTAGCCACGGTCAATATGGTGCAGGGCAGAAACCTCAGTCTCTCCCTCTGATACGAGTCCAGCCAGTACAAGTGCTGCACCCGCACGCAGGTCAGTTGCTGCTACCTTGCTGCCTGTCAGCTTGGAACCACCTTCGACGATGGCACTGCGGCCTTCGATCTTGATGTTCGCATTCATGCGACGGAACTCTTCCACGTGCATGAAGCGGTTCTCAAATACTGTTTCGGTCACGATGCTCGTTCCTTCTGAAACAAGCAAAAGCGCCATCATTTGCGACTGCATATCTGTCGGGAAGCCAGGGTATGGCAGCGTTTTGAGGTCAACTGCTTTCAGTGGGCCTGTACGACGTACACGAATGCCGTTTTCTTGCTCCTCAATGTCCACGCCCATTTCACGAAGCTTGGCGGTCACGGATTTGAGATGATCGCAAATCGCACCTTCCACAAAGACATCCCCACCAGTAATCGCTGCAGCAACCATGAAAGTTCCTGCTTCAATGCGGTCAGGAATGACACAATGTGTGCAGCCCTGCATCTTTTCGACGCCTTCGATGCGGATCGAGCCAGTACCCGCTCCGCGGATTTTTGCTCCCATCCGGTTCAGGAAGTTCGCCAAATCAACGATCTCCGGCTCTTCTGCCGCGTTTTCAATCAATGTGGTTCCCTCTGCCAAAGCAGCGGCCATCATAATATTTTCTGTTGCACCGACGCTAGCAATATCCAGGTAGATTTTCGCACCCTTCAATCGTCCTTCTACCGTCGCTTCAATAAACCCTTGTCCGATTTCGATTTTGGCTCCCATAGCCTCAAACCCTTTTAGGTGCTGGTCGATCGGGCGTGTACCAATGGCACAACCACCCGGAAGAGCGACACGAGCTTGTCCTTTTCTGGCTAAAAGCGGCCCCATCACGAGGAAAGATGCACGCATTTTACGGACCAGTTCATAGGACGCTTCTACACTCGTAAGCTTGGAAGCATCGATCGTCAGCACTTCATGATCATATGTAAGGGAGATTCCCATCGATTTCAAGAGGTCGCATATCGTCCGGACATCGTCGAGGCCTGGTACGTCTGAGATGACGCAAGTCCCTTCTTCTGCCAAGATAGATGCTGCAATAATAGGGAGTACGGCATTTTTGGCGCCAGATACTTTTACATTTCCAGCCAATGCCTTACCACCACGGACAATAATTTTATCCAATGTGTACCCCTCCGCGTGCTAATATTCCACAGTGATGATTGGTGTACCTACCGTAATCCATGTTCCAGAATGGCTGTCACGATGCGTAGCCACCTGTAGATTCATCTTTTGACCGTTTAACGCGATGAATGATTCCCACATAGGGGTATGCCCTGAAATACTGACAACCGTCTCATCTTGCAAACGTTCTAATTCTGTTGCCTGGAGAGTACCAAAAATCGACAATATTTTACCCTCCTGTTGGTCAACACCCATCTTAACATTGTACAATCCGCGAATACAAGTGCTAATTTGCGGAATAAAGTCGGCGCTTTGCAGGGCATTCGTGAAGGTTTCCTGTACTTGTCCAATATATAGTAGGGAATCACGGTTACCAGATAACTGAAGTACTAGATATACAGAAAATGCTCCATTTTTAGGAACTCCTGTCACCTCGTAGCTCAGATCCACGCCGTTTTGTGTGTATGTAGTCCTATATGCAAGTATGTTGTGTTTACGCGATTGTTCGCTTGGGGAAAACGGAATCTCAAGTTGTTGTGCCCATTTCGTCGCCAACTCTTTTACTTGTTCAGGACGCAGGCCTTCTCCCATCGCCGTACGCATACGTACCTGAACCGATACACCCGTTGCGCCCGTTTCTTCTAGTACTTTCATCATTTCTGTCACAACCGGCTTTTCTTCCTTTGCTTGTGCAGGCATCCAATACGCGGCCCCCATCACGAGCAATAGAGCCAGCACGAACCAACTAGACCATTTCCCCATTGATACCCTCTCCCTATGCTTACATGTATCTCTTTGTACTTCTCATTTTGTACATGTAGCTGGGTGGATATACCAGCGAATCGTCGTCTTTCACGTATTTAGTTGAACAAATTCCCGAATGTCAGGGACCAGCCCAAGTAATCAAGGAAAAAGCGGGACAGTTCATATCCAATCACAATGGAAAGAAAAATTTGCAACAGCTTCGCCTGAACGCCATTTGGTTTTTTCAAAATCTTATCAAAGCGAAAGGATTGCAACGCCCACCAAGCGAGCCCAATAAACGCAATCGATAAAATGATACTCAACAAGCCATATACTTCTTGTGGCATGCTCGTTACCTCCTCATTACCCATCCGAGAATCATAGAAAAAGGAACGGCCCGATCACGAGCCATCCCTTCTATTGTACCTGAAGTGCTATTCAGTTACGAGTATCACTGAGAGCTGGGAGAGAGCATGTTCCCAAAATCAAAGGACGGATTGAAATGAATCTGGATATAGTCAGTGACCAGCCCCGGGAAAGCACCGAAGAATACGGTAGCGATTGCCATGATGAGAATAAACGTCCAAATGCCTTTTGGCACGACCATCGGTGCTTCCGTTGTCCCAGGACGCATGTACATCTGACGAATAATCCCAAAGTAGTAGTAGTAGGAAATGACGCTGGTGATGATCATAATCGCCGCCAGCCAGTAGTTTTCTACCACTAATGTACCCATGAACAGATAGAACTTCCCGAAGAAGCCAACCGTAATCGGGATACCTGCCAAGGACAAGAGGAAGATGCTCATCGCAACCGCCATCACTGGTGAGCGATGATACAATCCGGCGAATCCTTTCAAATCCTCTGTCTCTTGCTCACGAGATACAACCATAATCACAGCGAAAGCACCAAAGCTAACCAGCAAGTAACCGAACAGATAGAAGATCACTTCGCTGAAAAAGAGAGAGGTCGGCGGTACAAACGGCACGAGCAAATAGCCCGCTTGCGCAATACCTGAGTAAGCCATCATACGTTTGACGTTTGTCTGCCTGAGCGCCATCGTGTTCCCGATAATCATCGAGGCCGCTGCCATCAGCCCCAGATAGAGGCTTCCCTCTTCGAAAAAGAACCGTCCTGATCCCGTTCCATCGGAAACGTTGAAAAACGAGATCATCATTACTCGAAAGATCAGCGCGAACCCTGCTGCTTTTGACACAACCGCCAGGAAAGCAGTGACCGGGGTAGGAGCACCCTGATAGACATCTGGCGCCCACATGTGGTTAGGCGCTGCAGATATTTTGAATGCAAGACCTACTGCGAGAAACGCAAACGCCGTATAAACGAGGAACTGATAGCCCGCCATTCCCGCTTCTGCCAATCGGAATGAGATTTCATAAATATGTGTGGTTCCCGTAAGTCCGTACACGTACGACATCCCAAACAGGAGCACAGCCGTGGCAATACTTCCCGAAACGACGTATTTGAACGCCGACTCGTTGGAAAGCCGCGATTTTTTTCGCAATCCGACCAATACATAGGACGAGAGAGACAATAGCTCCAGTCCCACAAACAAGGTAATCAAGTCAGCCGACGAAGCCATGACCATTGCCCCGAGAAGCCCGGTCAGCATCAAATAGTAATACTCGCCTCTGTGCTGGATTTCCCCTGATTTCAGATAGGACAGCGAGATGAGAATGGCAAAAGCTGTCCCTGCCAGGAAAATCAGCTTGAACGCATTGCCGTAATCATCGATTCGGATCATGTCGATCATGTAGCTGTATGGCTTATCGAGAGCATTCATATTGATGATCACAAAGATCGCCGCTATGACCGTTCCCAGGAAAGATAGCCAACCAATGACCTGCTTGCCAAGGCGCTTGCCCGCAAAAAGATCCAACAGTGATAAAAAGGTAGCAAAGCCAAGAATGATAAACTCGGGCAGAAGGTAGCTCCAGTCATATGAGAAAATATCTTTAACCTCCATGGATTACCCTCCTATTCCCGTTACGATAGGTACGATCGTTTTCAGCGCCTGCTGCATCGGATTCCCCAGAACTGCCGGATAAACCCCGATAAGAATAATACATCCCAATAGGACTACCATCGGAATGACTTCCATCGGCTGTGCATCAGCAAGTCCTGTGCATCTGCCAGGAGTAGGGCCAAAAGTCGTTTTCAAGATCGCTCTGAGTAAATAAACCGCGGTGAGGACAATCCCGATCGCTCCCACTGCTGCCATTACTGGCAAACGACCAAACAAACCAAGGAAGGCAAAGAACTCACTAATGAATCCGGACATGCCCGGAAGTCCGAGTGAAGCCATCCCGCCTGCCAACAACACGCCGCTGACAAACGGCATGGACTTGGCTAAACCGCCCAAATCGTCGAGCATCGATGTCTGCGTCCGATCCCAAATGACACCGATCAAGAAGAAGAGCAGTGCTGAGATAAAGCCGTGGGATACCACCTGGAACATCGCTCCCTGAAACCCGATCGTGTTCATCGATGCGAAACCGAGCAAGACGATACCCATATGGCTGATACTGGAGTAAGCCAGCACCATTTTTAAATCCTTTTGTACGAAGGCCAGTACAGCTCCATACAAAATGTTGATAATCCCCAAAACCGCCATCCACGTAGAGAAATCATAGGCCTGCTCTGGGAAGAAGCCGATTCCCATCCGCAAAAGACCGTATGCCCCCATCTTCAGCAAAATACCGGAGTGAATCATGACGATAGAAGGTGGAGCCTGTACGTGTACGCGTAGCATCCACGTGTGGAACGGAAATACTGGCAACTTAATCGCAAAAGCGATAAATAGCGCTAGAAAGATGCCAAAACGCATTTCTGGCGTAAGGATTTCGGTTATCGGATGCCCTGGTGTCGTCAGGATCGCCGTGATTTCATCCATATTGAGCGTCCGCATGATGACAAAGATCACGATGAAAGCCAGCAACATAATCCCTGAACCGATTCCGTTATACAAAAGGAATTTGTTCGCCGCTTGTTCGCGCTCCCCATATCCCCAAATCCCGATGAGGAAGTACATCGGTACGAGTGTCAGCTCGAAGAAAATGAAGAACAGAAACAGATTGTCTGCAGCAAAGACTCCCAACATGCCGATCAACAGCAGGTGAAACAGGATAAAATACTCCTTCTGCCTCTTCTTGATCTGCCACGAAGCAATTGCTGCGAGGGTGCCGATAATCGCCGTCAGCAAAATCAATGGCATCGAAATACCATCTACACCGAGTTCATAGTTGATCTCAAAAGCAAAGACGGTGCCTGCCTGAGCCATTCCAATCGGAATCGAAATCCAATTGTGCTTTTCTACGAACTGCAGATTGGCTGTCTCGTAATCAAATATGCCGAACATCCAACCTGCCAAGATAAGTGCCGGCAACGTTCCAAAAATCCCGACCTGCTTGATCACACCTGCATGTCGACTGGGGATAAAAGCCATGACGAGAATCGCCAGCAGCGGAGAGAACACCAGTGATGACAAAAGGATATTACCCAAAGAGTCCACCTCCCCTAGCCGTCAAACTGATGGCGATGATCAAGAGTAACAGACCAAATATGACTATTGCCCCATAGGATTGCATCTGCCCGCTTTGTACTCTTGCGTGCAAAGATCCGATTCCTTGGGTGATTTTTGCTGTCAATCCAACCAAACCATCCACAACATACTTATCAAATACATCCAGGACAAATCCAAGCCAGCCTAAAGGACGAACAATGACGTTATGATACAGCTCATCGATGTAGTATTTCTTGTATGAGAGCTGATAGAGCCACGGCATTGTTTCTGGAATCGTGTCCGAGGAGATTGATTTCTTGCCGTACATTAGGTACGCCAGCACGACTCCAAGAATGGATATCAACAGTGCCACAATCTGTAACCAAGATGGTGCATGCTCACTGCCTTCCCCAAAAATGCTCGTGATTGCCGTCCCTGTGTTCGTTGACAACAACCAATCAGAGAGTAATGGTGCGTACGGTGTATTCACAAAGCCCGCGACAACTGCAAGCAATGCCAAGACCAAGAGCGGACCTGTCATGACTCTTGGAGATTCGTGCGCTTCGTGCTTTCCACGTGCCTTCCCTGCGAATGTTAGGAAGAACAGACGGAACATATAGAATGCGGTAAAGAATGCTGCTAACAGCGCGATGAACAGTAAATCGTAGCGTTGTGCCCCGTAAACAGCTCCCAGAATCGCTTCTTTCGACCAGAAACCAGCGAACGGAAAGATCCCCGCAATCGCCAAGCAACCGATCAAGAAAGTCAAAGCGGTGATCGGCATCTTTTTCCACAAGCCACCCATTTCGAATACATTCTGCGTATGTACGGCATGGATGACACTACCTGCTCCAAGGAAGAGCAGTGCTTTGAAAAAGGCATGCGTCATCAAATGGAAGGAACCTGCTACATAACCAGCAGTACCAGCTACACCCAATGCCAGCATCATGTACCCGAGCTGACTGACTGTGGAATAAGCCAAGACACGCTTGATATCCCGTTGGGTCAGACCGATCGAAGCTGCAAATATGGCGGTGAATCCTCCTACATACGCCACAACTGTCAAAGCCGTATCGGATGCGATAAACAACGGATAGGTAGCAGCGACCAAATAAACACCAGCCGCGACCATCGTTGCCGCGTGAATTAATGCAGACACAGGTGTTGGACCTTCCATGGCATCAGGCAACCACGTATGAAGCGGAAATTGACCTGATTTTCCCATCGCCCCCACGAAAATGAGGATCGCCGCGAGCGTAATCATCCATGGTTCCAGTCGTCCGAGTGTGATACTCTCAAAAATCGCCCCATACTCGAAACTTCCGGTCCACCAGAACAACAGACATATCCCGATGAATAGACCAAGATCCCCGATGCGTGTAACGATAAAAGCCTTTTTGGCAGCCGCTTTTGCCTCTGTCTTGAAGTAGTAGTAGCCAACGAGCAGGAAGGAGCATACCCCGACCAGCTCCCAGAAAATATACACTTGCAACAAATTTGGCGAGATTACTAATCCCAGCATTGAGAACGTAAACAGCGCCAGGTATTGATAAAACACCGGAAAGCGTTCATCCCCATGCATGTAGCCCTTGGAATAGATTTGGACCAACAGACTGACCAATGTCACAATGACGAGCATCATGGCATTCAGCGGATTCACTTCGAATCCCATGTTGATCACGATATCGCCGATATGCAGCCAATCTATCACAAAATTGTAATCGGTTCCCCCACCCTGGAATCTCTCCCAGAAAATGAGCACTGCGATTCCAAAAGAAACAGCCGTCAGGGTAATGCCCACTATGGCCGCTCCTTCTTTCAATTGGCGACCAAATGAGACGATCACGATGAAAGCAAGAAGCGGAAACAGAGGGATCAGCCAGGCATAGTGCATTAGAGTATCCATCTTTGTCCTCCTTTTCAGGTTTCCCTCTTATCGTTTCATTTGGTCCATTTCATCTACATTCACGGTCTCCTTGTTGCGGTACAGCGCAATTAGAATCGCTAACCCTACGGCAACCTCGGCAGCTGCAACCGTCATCGTGAACAAGGTAAAGATTTGTCCCGTCACAGATGGATACAGTCCGAATTTAGAAAAGGCGACCAGGTTAATATTTACAGCATTCAGCATCAGCTCGATTGATAACAAGACGACGACTGCATTTCGCTTCGTCAATGCGCCGTACAAGCCAACACAAAAGAGAATCAGAGCAACCATTAAGTAGGAGGAAATGCTTACTGTCATTCGTTATCCCCCTCCTTTTTCGCCATGATGATCGCACCAATCAACGCGACCAACAACAGAACAGACAATAGCTCAAATGGTATGACGAATTTGGTGAATACTTCGATACCGATTTCTTTTGCATTGTCTACAGGAGCCTCTGCAGGTGGCGGTGGCGCAGGCCACGGTGTATTTTGCACACCCCAGAACAATAATCCGAACAAAACGATCACGAAGAGCAGGATAAAACGGTTTTTCCATGTCCGGCCTGTTCCCTCATCGTTCGCATCGTGCTTGGTCAGCATGATTCCAAAGAGCATCAAAATGGAGATAGCCCCTGAATAAACCAGAATTTGTGCGACTCCGACGAAATCCGCTCCCAGCAAAACAAACAGACCTGCAATGCTGATAAACGTAACGCCCAATGAGATGACCATGTGGACGACGCGCGTAAAGCTGATCATAAATACCGCGCCACCGATCGTCAGAAGAGACAGGATAAAAAAGGCCACGAATTCGCCTGTCATACTAATTCTCCTCCCTGACGTTCGTATTGTTATCGTCGAGCCATTTCAAGTTCTTGTATAATTCGTCCCGGCTATAGGCAGCCAGTTCGAAGTTGTTTGTCATCACAATCGCTTCAGTGGGACAAACCTCTGTACACAGGTCGCATAAAATGCACAGCTCAAAATTGATATCGTACGTATCGATAATCTTTCCCTTTTTCTCCGGATCAGGATGGGGCTTCCCTGTCAGTTGAATACACTCCGTCGGACAAATACGTGCGCATTGGTTACAGACGATGCATTTTTCAGGAGAAAAGTGCTGAATACCGCGAAAGCGAGGCGGCATTGGAAAGGGCACATCCGGATAGAAGTGGGTTACTTTTTTCTCCGTGAGCTTTTTAAATGTATACCCCAGGCCTTTGGCCAGTCCTAGCATGTGTGTCACCCCTCAGGATTTGAGAACTTGGCTGCACCACGTTTTTGACGAAAGCTAGCTTTTGGCGAAGCAAGCCTATGGCGAAGCCTGCGCTATGAAAACAATGGGACGTAGTCGTTTTCGATCAAGTCGCTACTAGAACATGCCATTTTGGTAAGAAACCACTACGGCTGTGAGCAGGATGTTGAGCAATGCCACGGGCAACAGCACTTTCCAGGCAAACGACATCAGTTGATCGACACGTAAGCGCGGCATCGTGGCGCGAATCCAAAACTGGAGGAAGACGTAAACTGAAAATTTAAGGATAAACCAGACGATTCCCGGAATGAAGTCCAGCGATGGATGAATCGGCAACCATCCACCAAAAAAGAGAATCGTGATCAAGGCACCCATCCCGAACATGTACACATACTCCGCCAGCATGAACATCGCAAAACGGAAACCGGAATACTCGACGTGGTAACCGCCAACGAGCTCCGACTCTGCTTCTGGCAAGTCAAACGGCGTGCGATTCAGTTCAGCCTGAGCAGCAATGATAAATACAGCAAATCCGATAAACTGCGGAACAATATTCCAGACATCCCGCTGCGCCTCGACAATATCCTTGAGATTCATGCTGCCCGTCAATAAGACGATACCCACCACGGACATGACCAGCGGTACTTCATAGCTGATCATCTGCGCAGCGGAGCGGAGACCCCCGATCAGCGAGTATTTGTTATTCGAGGCCCAGCCAGCCGTGATCACGCCTAATACGGTGATCCCAGACAAGGCGATATAGTACAAGAGCCCTATTCCCAAATCAGCGAACCGAATCGTTTCCGTAAAAGGCATGACCGCCAATACGGCAAAAGCAGGGGCATAGGCCAATATTGGTGCTAAAGTGAACAACGCTTTGTCAGCGTGCTGCGGACGAATATCTTCCTTTAATAGCAGCTTGGCAACATCGGCAACCGTCTGGAGTAGTCCCAACGGTCCTACTCGATTCGGCCCAATGCGCAGCTGCATCCACCCAATCACTTTACGCTCAAAGTAAATGGCGTACGTAACGAATCCCAACACGACTGCAAGCAGTAAAACTGCCGCTACGATAAACCAAAGCGTGGTCCCCCATGAGGGTGCTTGCTGCAAGAGAGTATTCATCAACAGTCCACCTCCCCGAGCACGATGTCGATACTGCCCAGGATGGCAACCATGTTCGAGAGGTTTTCCCCCTGCAACAGCTTAGGCAGAATTTGCAGATTGGTAAACGAAGGTCGTCTGAACTTCAATCTCCACGGTTTATCCTTACCTTGACTGGCAATGTAACAACCAATTTCTCCCCGCGGTGACTCGATGCGCACATATGTCTCCCCAGCAGGCGGGCGAATCACACGTGGTACTTTGCCCATGACTTCGCCTTCACTCGGAAATTGCTCCAATGCCTGCTCAAGAATTCGCAGAGATTGCTCAATTTCAGCCATGCGCAGATGATAGCGCGCCATGCAATCTCCCTCAGTCGCTGTCGGCACATCAAATTCAAAACGATCGTAAATGCAATACGGTTCGTCCTTGCGCAGGTCCCACTTGACCCCTGTCGAGCGGAGCATGACACCTGACATCGAGTAATCCAATGCCGTTTTTGTATCGAACTTTCCAATCCCTACGATACGGTTGATAAAAATCTCATTCCCTGTCACCAGTTGGTGGTAGTTATTCAATTCTTTCTTCATGTACTGGACAAATTCTTTGGCTTTGTCGATCCAGCCTGGAGGTGCATCCCATTTCACTCCGCCTACACGCATGTAGTTAAAGGTCATCCGCGCCCCGCATAGCTCATTAAACAAATCCAAGATCGTCTCTCGATCACGGAATGCATACAGGAAGGGCCCCATCGCACCAATGTCCAAAAGAAACGTTCCCCACCAAACCAAATGGCTCGCCACCCGGTTTAGTTCCATCGCAATCAATCGCAAAAACTGAGCGCGCTCTGGAATCTCCAACCCCATCATCGTTTCTACTGCGTGGCAGAGAACGTAGTTGTTGGTCATGGCGGACACGTAGTCCATACGGTCTGTATAAGGAATAATTTGCGTATAGGTCAAGTTTTCTGCCAGCTTCTCTGTACCTCGATGCAAGTAGCCCATTACCGGAATCGCTTCTTTAATGGTTTCCCCATCGATTTTTACTACCAAGCGAAATACCCCGTGTGTACTTGGATGCTGTGGACCTACGTTTAATAACATCTCTTCCGTACGAAGTCCTGTTTCGGAAGAGGTATCAACATGAGTCGTGAGGATGTTATGGTTCATCTGCTAAACCTCCTCGTCGTATTGCACATAATCTTTGCGCAGCGGATACCCAACCCAATCATCCGGCAACAGGATTCGACGTAAATCCTTATGTCCCGGGAAATGAATACCCAAAAGGTCAAAAGTCTCTCTTTCATTCCAATTTGCGCCATGCCAGAGGTCCATTACAGAAGCAACTTTTGAATCTTCTCTGCTCGTTTTGACCTTTACGGCCAAGCTTTGGCGATTTTTGTAGGAATAAAAGTGGTAGTATACCTCCAGACGATCCTCGTAATCGACACCGTGAAGATCGGACAGATATTCAAAGCTCAATTGCTCGTCATCTTTTAAAAATTGGGCAACTTGATGCCAACGTTCGTTTTGAATGGTGAGAGTTGGAACTTCCTTTCCCAGCTCGTTAATATACGAAGCCTCGATGACTTCCTGTCCAAATGCTTCGGAAATTCGTGCCACGTATTTATCAAGATAAGGCTGGTTTTTGGAAGGTGCTTTCGGCGCTTCCTCTGCCGGGGCCTCATCACCAGTCGCTTGCGCTGTTTTTGCCTTCGCTGCTGCGGCGGCTGCTGCTTTGGCTTTTGCGGCAGCTGCAGCCTTTGCCTTAGCGTCGTCATCACCAGATTCATCGCCGCCTGCTTCACGTGCGGCTTTTGCCTTAGCAGCGGCCGCTGCGGCAGCCTTGGCTTTTGCGGCAGCTGCGGCCTTCGCCTTGGCATCCGCATCCGGAGCTGAATCAGCTGTATCGGCTCCATTTTCCGCGGCTTCTTTTGCTGCTTTGGCTTTGGCTAGTGCTTCTGCGGCAGCCGCTTTCTTGGCTGCAGCTTTTTCCTCAGGCGTCATTTCAGACACAGGCTTTGTTGGTGGAGAAGTAGCTTCTGTCTGTTCCTTCGTAGCTTTTGCCTTGGCAATTGCTTCGGCCGCTGCAGCTTTCTTGGCTGCGGCCTTTTCTTCCGGCGTCATTTCAGACACAGGCTTTGCTGGTGTAGCAACTGCTTCTGATTGTTGCTCGGCAACCGGAGTTTCCACTTCCGCAGATTCTTTTGCTTCCTTCGCCGCTTTTGCCTTGGCAATCGCTTCTGCCGCTGCAGCTTTCTTCGCTGCTGCTTTTTCCTCAGGTGTCATTTCAGAGACAGGTTTTGCATCCGGAGCAGAGACTTCCTCTTGTGGCTCTTGAGATAGCTCCACTTGGTTCGCCTCTTGGGAAGCCTGGGCTTCCTGTTCTCTTAATTTTCGCAAAGCTTCGGCCTTGGCACGGGCTTCAGCCGCTGCCGCTGCCTTTTCCTCCGGCGTCGGCTTGCGCTTCTCGTCGCTCATAGATTGGTCACCTGCTTCCCAGTCTTCGCTTCGTAACGGATTTTTTCTTGGAGCTTATTGATTCCGTAGATCAAAGCGGCAGGGTTAGGCGGACAACCCGGAATATATACGTCGACAGGCACAATCTGGTCTACACCTTTTACCACGCTGTACGAGCGCACGTACGGACCTCCCGCTGTCGCACAGGAGCCCATGGCAATCACCCACTTTGGTTCAGGCATTTGATCATACAGCCTGCGTAGCAGTGGGGCCATCTTTTTCGTGACGGTTCCGGCTACGATCATGACATCAGATTGTCTTGGGGATGCTCGAAAAATGACGCCGAACCGGTCGAGGTCATATCGCGCTCCACCCGTTCCCATCATCTCGATTGCACAACAGGCCAAGCCAAAGGTTAATGGCCACAACGAGTTGCTGCGAACCCATCCCTTCACTGTTTCCAATGTCGTGAACATGACGTTGCGATTCAATTCCTCTTGCAATTCAGGCGCAATGCTTGTCAGATCTAGTTCCATTCCAGCACCTTCTTTCTCCACGCGTAAATCAATCCTACGATGAGCAAGGATATAAAGATGACCATCTCGACTAAGGCAAATAGCCCTAGTTCTTTGTAAGCGACGGCCCACGGATACAGAAAGAGTGTTTCTACATCAAAGATGACAAACATGAGGGCAAAAATGTAATACTTCACGTTGAAACGCACCCAACTGTCACCAACAGGAATGTTACCGCTTTCATAAGTAGTTTGCTTCTCCCGTGTCGGTTTCTTTGGACGAAGTAATGGACCAACAAAACTGACTGTAGCCACGGGCAACAGCACACCAAGAATCAAAAAGATCGCGACAATCACATAATTGTTGGTATAGATGTCACTCACCCACGTTCCCTCCGCTCTTGAGAAAGGTATGAATCGTCTTACGCTGTCCTCCAGAAGAAGTCGTGACTCCCTCAAAAGGGTACTGCTCGCAGCATCAAAGGTGTAGGTATGAACGCTGTCGCTAAATGATACTGCTAGAAAAAAATACCTTTATCATTATAGCAAATTGCCAATAGGGTGTCTAACGAAAGCCTTCCTTTTGTGCCATATAAAGGGAAAAAACTCAGAGATTTCTCCCTGAGTTTTTCCAGCATAGTATGATGACCAAACGAATATGCCCGTCTGTTCCTCATATTCTCTTAATTATTGAACGTTGTTTGAAAATTGCTGTCCGAGGAAATCCTCGTAAATGCGTTCCCATACAATCGTAAAGTTCATCTTCTCGTCCTCTGGGATTTCCAGCATATTTTCAATCGCTTCTTCCATATATGGAGTCAGCTTGATCAGAACCTCTGCCAGCATCTGATCATTGGTGTTCAGCAATTGCTTCATTTCTGCTTTGGAGATGCTGAACGCATTTTCTTCTTGCTCGTGCAGCTTCATCACGAGGCGGCTAAACATCGGATGAACCAATGCTTCCAGTTTAACATGAGCCAATGCAAGGGATTCTGCTTCACTCAGCTTGAACAACTCAGATGCATCTGGGAATGGATAAACGGGTACATCCCAAGCATCTCCATTATCGATTACCAGACCCCACTTCACGAAAAGCTCAATCGCTTCGTCAAGAGATGTCGGATATGCATAATCGGAACGGCTCATGAACCCTTTGAATCTGTTCAAGAGGTTTACATAGCCTTTAAAATCCTCTTCAGACTTAAAACCTTCTTGAACAGGCTCGGTGAATGTGCCTTTCAATGCATCGAACTCGTCCAGAGCTTTTCTCATTTCTTCTTTTGATTCATGCTTTGTTACCACATAGCACATTGCCTGGAAGAGAACATTCATTTCATGAGATAGCACGCTTGTCCAGCCATTAGCCGCAAAGCTGCTAGGAATCACTACGCCATCTTGATTGTGGCGGATATCGCGAACGGTTTGCATCAATTACACTCTCCTTTAATCCCAATAGCCAATGCCGCTTTTTCCCGCTGTTTTTCATGCTAACGTAGCTCGTCGGCAGGGCATTAGGTCTATTATACACAGAAACATTAGGCAATTACCAACTGGAAATATCATGCCCGATTACCATGCTCATCATTCATCGCCAGATAACCGAAAAATCCCCGCAGCCACATGGGCGCGGGGATATCTAAGCTTACGCTTTACTTCGCTACGTCGAGACGTGCCATCGCACGTTGCAGCGCGCGTTCTGCACGCTTGACGTCGAGCTCGGCATATTTCTCAGCCAAACGCTTTTCAGCACGCTCTTTCGCTGCCTTTGCGCGTTCAACATCGATGTCTCCCGGCAATTCAGCCGTTTCAGCAAGGATGGTCACTTTATCGCCGCGCACTTCCATGAAGCCGCCGCTTACAGCCATCTTTACTTCTTTATCGCCTTCTGTCTTAATCCGAACTGGCGCTGTTTTCAGCGGGGTTACCAACGGCACGTGGTTCGGCATAATACCGATTTCCCCTTGCAAGCCGCGAGCAATCACCATTTCAGCCTGACCGCTGTAGACAACCCGTTCAGG
Source organism: Brevibacillus sp. FIR094 (assembly GCF_050477165.1). Lineage (NCBI taxonomy): Bacteria > Bacillati > Bacillota > Bacilli > Caryophanales > Paenibacillaceae > Brevibacillus > Brevibacillus sp. FIR094. The sequence goes on from NZ_JBEAES010000006.1 coordinate 56,249, forward strand.
AGTTACGACTTCAACTGTCATCTTACTCACTTACTCGTCTCCCCTTTCCAGGGTGTCTTACGCCATTTTCTTCGCTTTTTCTACCGCTTCTTCAATTGTACCTACGTACAGGAACGCGCTCTCTGGCAGGTGGTCATGCTTACCTTCGAGGATTTCCTTGAAGCTGCGAACGGTTTCTTTCAATGGCACGTATTGGCCTGGGTTACCAGTGAACTGCTCGGCAACGTGGAAGGACTGGGACAAGAAACGTTGAATGCGGCGTGCGCGTCCAACTACTTGCTTGTCGTCGTCGCTCAACTCGTCCATACCGAGGATCGCGATGATATCTTGCAGTTCTTTGTAACGTTGCAGGATTTTTTGAACGCTACGAGCCACATCATAGTGTTCTTGTCCTACTACATCAGGAGCCAGAGCACGGGAAGTGGATGCGAGTGGATCTACCGCAGGGAAGATACCCAACTCAGCGATGGAACGCTCCAAGTTCGTTGTAGCGTCCAAGTGAGCAAACGTAGTAGCAGGAGCCGGGTCAGTGTAGTCATCCGCTGGTACGTAGATCGCTTGAATGGACGTTACGGAACCTTTTTTCGTAGAAGTAATACGCTCTTGCAGCTGACCCATTTCGGTAGCCAGTGTTGGCTGGTAACCTACCGCAGATGGCATACGGCCCAAGAGAGCAGAAACTTCGGAACCCGCTTGAGTAAAGCGGAAGATGTTATCAACAAAGAGAAGAACGTCGCGGCCTTCTTCATCACGGAAGTATTCCGCCATAGTCAGACCAGTCAACGCTACACGAAGACGTGCACCCGGCGGTTCGTTCATCTGACCGAATACCATCGCGGTTTTCGGCAGTACGCCTGCGTCTTTCATCTCGTGGTACAGGTCGTTACCTTCACGGGTACGCTCACCTACACCAGCGAATACGGAAATACCACCGTGCTCTTGCGCGATGTTGTTGATCAGCTCTTGAATAGTAACGGTTTTACCTACACCCGCACCACCAAACAGACCGATCTTACCACCCTTGATGTACGGAGCCAAGAGGTCAATAACTTTGATACCTGTTTCCAGGATTTCAACAGTCGTTGCTTGGTCTACGAACTCAGGAGCTTTACGGTGAATTGGGTCACGACGATCTACTTGACCAAGTTCTTGCAGGTCGATCGGCTCACCCAATACGTTGAATACGCGTCCGAGGGTAATTGCACCCACTGGAACGGAGATAGCTGCACCAGTATCAACTGCTTCCATACCACGAACCAAACCGTCAGTGGAAGACATTGCAACGGTACGAACCAAGTTATCGCCCAAATGAGTAGCAACCTCAACAGTCAAGTTGATGTCGCGCTCACCAGCGCTTTGTGCTTTATGTTGAATCTTGATCGCATTGTAAATGGCAGGCAGGTGTCCGCGGTCGAACTCGACGTCAACAACCGGACCCATTACCTGAACCACGCGTCCATTCGCCATCTTACTTCTTCCCTCCTGTAAAGCTAAATTGGGAGCTATTCGCTGCCACTAAGCCTGTGCGTTTGCACCTGCAACGATCTCGGAAATCTCTTGTGTAATGGCTGCCTGACGAGCACGGTTGTAGCTCAACGTTAAACGGTTGATCATATCCGTAGCATTGTCTGTCGCGCTGCCCATTGCAGTCATACGGGAACCTTCTTCGGAAGCTTTTGCTTCGAGAAGTGCACTGTAAACCAGTGTTTCCGCATATTTCGGCAACAGGTCCGCCAATACTTCTTCCGAGGACGGCTCATACTCGTAATTCATTGCGCGCGCATTGTTGCTCTCGGGAGCTTCCAATGGCAGCAATTGTTTTACGGTAGGTATTTGCGAAATTGCACTTTGGAACTTGTTGTAGCACAGGTACAGTTCGTCAATCTGCTCATTCTCGAACATTTGGACTGCTGCACCGGCAATTTTCTTGATATCAGCAAAGGCTGGGCTGGCTGGCAGACCTGTCACTTCCTCCAAAAGCGGGTAGTTGCGTTTGCTGAAGAAGTCACGACCTTTGCGGCCAATCACAAAAATACCGTACTCATCCTTGGACTTGTGCTTCTCGTTAATGGTATTTACCACTTTACGGAGAATGTTGGCATTGTAACCCCCAGCAAGTCCACGATCGGAAGTGATGACAATATAACCAGTCTTTTTCACCGGACGATTTTGCAACATTGGATGTTTGGAACCAGAGTTCCCACTCGCGATGCTTGCGATCACTTCTTGGATCTTGTCAGCATACGGGCGTGCCGCCTCAGCTTTATCCTGGTTACGGCGAAGCTTTGCAGCCGCCACCATTTTCATCGCTTTCGTGATTTGGCGCATATCTTTTTTACTTTTGATACTGCGTCGAATCTCACGTATTCCTTTAGCCACTCGTTTTCACCACCTTGAGGACGCATGCACAGGCAAATGGCCCGGCATGCATCTGATGTCTATCAGGTTAACGATTAGCGAGTTACCGAAAAGCCTTTTTTGAACTCTTCGATCGCTGCGTTGAATTCTTTTTCATCTGGAAGGTCTTTCGTTGTGCGGATGTGCTCCAACAGTTGCGGTTTGTTGGAATCCAAGAAAGACAACATCTCTTTCTCAAAGCGGCGCACATCTGCTACTGGAATGTCATCCAGGAAACCTCTTGTAGCGCTATAGATAGAAGCAACTTGCTTCTCAACAGACATTGGATCGAACTGACCTTGTTTCATGATTTCCATCAAGCGCTCACCACGGGTCAGACGAGCTTGGGTTGCTTTGTCCAGATCGGAACCGAACTGAGCAAACGCAGCCAACTCACGGTATTGAGCCAACTCAAGCTTGAGTGGACCTGCTACCTTTTTCATCGCCTTAATTTGCGCGGAACCACCTACACGGGATACGGAGAGACCAGTGTTAACCGCTGGACGTTGACCTGCGTTGAACAAGTCTGTCTCGAGGAAGATCTGACCGTCCGTGATGGAGATCACGTTGGTTGGAATGTATGCGGAAATGTCACCCGCTTGGGTTTCGATGAATGGCAGAGCCGTAATGGAACCAGCGCCCAGATCATCAGACAGTTTCGCAGCGCGCTCCAGCAAGCGGGAGTGCAGATAGAATACGTCACCAGGATATGCTTCACGGCCTGGAGGACGACGGAGCAAGAGGGACATTTCGCGGTATGCAGCAGCCTGTTTGGACAGGTCATCGTATACGCACAGAACGTGTCCGCCTTTGTACATGAAGTACTCAGCCATTGTTACACCTGTATATGGAGACAGGTACAACATTGGAGCTGGGTCAGACGCAGTAGCAGAAACGATGATTGTGTAATCCAGAGCACCTGCTTTACGCAGTGTTTCTACGATGTTTGCAACGGTGGATTGCTTTTGACCGATTGCAACGTAGATACAAATCATGTCTTTACCTTTTTGGTTGATGATCGTGTCGAGCGCCACTGCTGTTTTACCAGTTTGGCGGTCACCAATGATCAACTCACGCTGTCCACGACCAACCGGGATCATTGCGTCAATCGCTTTGATACCTGTTTGGAGTGGCTCATGTACGGATTTACGCGCCATAACGCCAGGAGCTGGGCTCTCGATTGGGCGGAAACCGTCATTTGCGATAGGGCCTTGACCATCGATTGGTTGACCCAGTGGGTTTACAACGCGGCCGAGCAGCGCTTCCCCTACTGGAACTTCCATAACGCGGCCGGTACGTTTTACAGTATCGCCTTCCTTAATATCGCGGAAAGGTCCCATAATAACGACACCCACGTTATCTTCTTCCAAGTTGAGTACCATACCCATTACGCCATTTTGGAACTCGAGGAGCTCACCTTGCATGGCTTTTTCCAAACCGTGAACACGAGCAATACCGTCACCTACTTGGATGACTGTGCCTACATCCACAACTTCGATTTCAGATTTAAAGTTAGCGATCCGCTCTTTAATGAGGGAGCTAATCTCTTCTGGTCTGATTGCACTCACTTAATTCACCCCATTCATCCAACTTCTTAAAAGCCATCGAACTTTACGCCTTTTGCGCAAAGGTTTCCAACTTCGTTTTCAGGCTGCCATCGTACAGACGGTCACCAATTTTGATAATAATACCGCCGAGAATCGCTGGATCTACAACTGCTGTCATACGCAGCTTTTTGTTCAGCGTTTGACCGAACTTCTCAGCTAGCTCATTTTGCTCTTCAGTAGAAAGCGGCTTTGCACTAGTCAGAATCGCATCTGCAAATCCACGAGCTTCGTTCGCCAATTGTACAAAAGAACGGTAGATATCAACCAGATCAACTTCGCGTCCGTTTTCAATCAGGACGTTCAGAAAATTAAAGGTTTCTTCCCCTACATGGCTTTTGAACAATTCGTCAGCGAGCTGGCTTTTTGCATCTGCTGCGATGTGCGGGTGCAACATGATCTTTTTCAGATCTTCATTGCTTTCTACCGCTTCTACGATTGCACCCAGGTCTGCTTCTACCTGATCAATCTTGCTACGCTCACTCGCTACTTCAAAGAGAGCGCGAGCATAACGTTTCCCTACTGCGCTACTCATAGGCGATCTCCCACTTGTGCGAGAAATTTGTCAACAGTAGACTTTTGAGCTGCTTCGTCCAGTTCTTTCTCAATGATCTTGGAAGCCAAGAGCACGGAAAGACCAGTCATTTGCTCACGCAGTTCGAGTTTTGCTTTTTCTACTTCACGAGCCAGTTCAGCACTTGCATCTGCTTTCATGCGCTCAGAAGCTGCTTGTGCTTCAGCAACGATTTTGCTTGCTTCATCAGACGCTTGCTTCGCAGCACGGTCGATGATCGCTTTAGATTCAGCGCGAGCTTCATCCAAAAGACGGCGTTGTTCAGCCAAAAGCTTTTCGGATTCCTTGTGGTTGCGTTCCGCAGTAGCAAGCTCATTCTCAACATGAGCACGGCGCTTTTCCAATACGCCCGCAATCGGTCCTGTTGCATATTTGGAAACAACGATCAACAGCAAAATGAAAACAATCACCTGGAGTAATAATGTGCCCCATTCCAGGGATACGGCTCCAAACTCAACCATTTTTAGTTCACTCCTTCCTGACAAACGAAAGATTCTGCAATAAGTTCTATACGCACTTACCAGAATTATTACTAGAAGACTTCATTGCCAAGCTTTGGCCGAAGCCTGATTTTTCCCTACTAAAAGATAGGCGAAGGTGACCCTCCGCCTATTTAATACTGTTCAGCTGTTCGCTTAGCCCAGACGTCCCATCAAGATGAAACCTACAGCTACAGCGATAATTGGAATCGCCTCTACGAGACCCATACCGAGGAACATGATACCCATCAGGTTACCACGAGCTTCAGGTTGACGTGCAACACCTTCAATTGTTTTAGAGATTACGTTACTTGCACCAAAAGCACCACCCAGTGCTGCCAAACCGAAAATAAGACCCATAGCAATAGCTACACCCATAACTTCCATGTTAAAAATACCTCCCTAAATTGTTGTTAACCAAAACTAGATTTTAGTGTTCATCATTCACAAGTTGTGAAATGTAAACCATAGAAAGAGTCAAGAAAATGAACGCCTGAATTGCACCTACGAAGACGGAGTAGCCGAGCCAAATAAATAATGGTGCTGCGGCCAAAACACCCCCACTCAATAGGAAGGCAATCATAATCTCTTTTGCAAAGAGGTTACCGAACAAACGCAGAGGAAGCGTCAACGGTTTAATGATAAACTCCTCAAGAATGTGAATCGGGTTGAGGAATACGTGCTTAAACCAACCACCTGGACTCTTCTTAATACCAAGGTAGTGGGAGTAAAGCAAGACTACCAATGCCAAACCAAATGTTACGCTTGGCGTAGCAGTTGGCGACTTCCACCAGATAACGTGAGCCCCTTTGTCAGCTAGCTCGTGCTCAACGGTTTCGCGCTTTTTCGCTTCGGCTTCTGGTGTAGGAGCAATCGTCAGCATCTTCATAACACTTTCGCTGATTTCACCTTTGTGCACTGTGGTGACGTTGGCGATAACACCTAGCTGGTTCCCAATGAAGATGTAGAGAAACAACGTAATACCAAGCGTCATCATCATCATGACTTTCTTGTGATCCATGTATCCTGCAGTAACATTCTTGACAAAGTCAAAAATCCACTCAACTGCATTTTGCTTAGCACCAGGTACTCCGGTTTCCAGCTTTCGCGTCATTACAAACAGGAAGATAAACACAAGCAGTGCGGTAAGAACCATCATGAGAATCGTAGCGATGTCAAATACCATGCCGCCTAAACTAAACCGTAACGTATAATGATGACCCATCTTTTCACCCCTTTCCATCGATAGATAGAGGTTGTCCGAAACTCTGTCTACACATTGCTATCGAACGCTCTCTGTTAAAATCACTTCATTAAAAGGAAATGCTGGTAACAAATCTATTTTGAATTACGGAATACGAGTAGATAGCTGATCCCTTGGATCAAAAACAATCCAAGTAGAACTCCTGATAATGTGAACATATGAGGGAAAAGAAAGGTAGTATAGGCGGCTAGCCCGGCAATCATGAACCGAAGCATCGTGCCCGTTCCTTTTGGTCTGACATTAGGGTCATCTGCCATTTGCCCAACAACCCAGACCTTGCTTGCGAGAACGCTGGTATTAATGATTCCTGTCACTGTTCCAAGCAACAAACTCTGCAAAAAAACCTTGTGTTCAGGCAATACAACCATCAGTATCACAAACAATGCCATACACCAAAAAGAATAGCGAAAAGTCTTTCGCATCGCTAAAGCAAACGCTTCCATCGTTCGTCACCCCCTACAGATACGGGCGAATGAGTCGATAGACAGTGTATACACCAATAGCAATCCCTGTAATCAAGCCGATAAGCAAGAACCAAGGATCAGTCGCTAGTAGGCGATCCGCGTATCTGCCGATCATAAAACCGGCAACCACACAAATGGCAAAGTCAAGACCAAGTACGCTGACCAAACCAAGTGCTCGCCATGGATTGTCAAGTTTCGCCAGTTTATCCTTCTCCTTTCACATAAGGAGAGGGCACACAATTTCCAAATGCCCTCATCCATATTAACGAAGATTTATTCCCTTTGTCAACGCAAGCGTTTCGGTGTACACAAAGCGTTCACAATTTAAAAATTAAATTTTCTCGACAATTGTGGAGACGCCTTGTCCCCCACCAATGCAAAGAGTCGCTAACCCATATTTTACCCCTTCGCGCTTTTGCAATTCATGGACGAGCGTGACCAAAATTCTCGCGCCACTCGCACCGATTGGATGTCCCAAAGCGATGGCTCCGCCGTTGACATTTAGCTTCTCGCGATCAAAACCTAGTGCTTTGCCAACAGACAGCGATTGGACGGCAAAAGCTTCGTTTGCTTCGATCAAATCGATGTCAGCAATCGACAGTCCCGCTTTTTCCAGTACGCGTTTGGTCGCAGGTACAGGACCGTACCCCATGATGCTCGGATCAACACCTGCACTCGCATTGGCTATGATACGGGCAAGAGGCTTCACTCCCAGCTCTTCTGCCTTCTCGCGTGTCATAATCAAGAGAGCTGCTGCACCATCGTTGATGCCGGATGCATTCCCTGCTGTCACGGTTCCATCCTTTTTAAATGCAGGCTTCAGCTTGCCTAGTGCTTCGGCTGTCACGCCAGCACGAGGGAATTCGTCCACGGCAAACAAAACCGGGTCACCCTTTCGCTGCGGGATCGGAACCGGCACGATTTCTTCTTGAAAACGACCACTTGTGAGCGCTTGCTGAGCCTTTTCCTGGCTCCATGCTGAAAATTCATCCTGCTCTTCGCGTCCAATTTCGTATTTGGTGCAAAGATTCTCTGCTGTGATACCCATGTGGTAGTCGTTGAAAGCACACCAAAGCCCGTCGCGAATCATGGAGTCTACTACTTTCTGATCTCCCATGCGATAACCTGAGCGTGCCCCTTCCATTAAGTATGGTGCCTGGCTCATATTCTCCATCCCACCAGCCAAGACAACTTCTGCCTCACCAGCAAGGATTGACTGAACGGCCAAATGAACGGCTTTTAGACCTGAACCACAAACCTTGTTGATTGTCAGGGAGGGAACTTCATGAGCAAGGCCCGCGTGAATAGAAGCCTGGCGGGCTGGGTTTTGACCCAAGCCTGCTGACAGTACATTCCCCATAACCACTTCATCGACCGCATCCTTGGAAACACCTGCACGCTCTAGCGCTGCTTCCAGTACAATCCCGCCCAGCTTTGTCGCGCTGACACCTGCAAGCATTCCTTGAAAGCTACCTATAGCAGTGCGCACAGCACTCGCAATGACGATTTCTCTTTGACTCATCTTCCACACACCCCTCGAATACACAGGATAGGCAACCTTCTTAAGATTCCATCTTCTCATGATAATTCCTGCCAGGAAATCGCTTTCTTTTCCATTTTATGAAAAACCGTCACTGCCCTTAGAGAAGAGAGTGACGGTCTGAATGATTTATAGAAGTTCTTCTGCAATTTCATCGACGATATTGTTGATGGCAATCGGGCCGTAATAGGCGATCCACACGGTTGTGTTTACCTCGTACACCTTATTTTCCTTGGCTGCTTTTAGCCCTTTCCAAATGGAGCTGTTTTTGTACTCGTCCGTTAATGCTTGATTCGCTTTGTCCGTTACGACAAATAGGTGATCGGCATTTACCTCTGGCAACACTTCCAAAGAAATCATCGTAGCTGTATCTGATTTATCCATCGCTGGCTTGGGAGGAGTCAGTCCCAAATCGGAATACAAGATAGCAGCCGTACGGTGTTCAACTGTGTGCAGTCGAATGGCATTGTCACGAGGACGAATAAGTGCGACGGACTCACCCTTGAGCTTAGTTGCGAGTTCCGCTTTCAATTTGTTCGTTTTCTCTTGGTAGTCTTTTACGATTTGCTCGGCTTGTGGTTCTTTTTCGAGAATTTTTCCGAAGGTAATCAGCGTCTCACGCCAGTCTTCGTTTCGGTCAAACATGATGGTTGGAGCGATTTTGTTCAAATTATCATAGATTTTATCTTGAAACTCCGTGCATATGATCAAGTCAGGCTCCATAGCAACTACCGCTTCTGAATTGGGCTCGTCTTTTGTTCCGAGTACGTGAACATCTTTTAGCTTGTCCATGAGATACTCTGGAAACCTCGAACCGTCCCCCGTTGTAATGACACTACCTGCAGGCAGCTCGCCCAAGGCAATCATTTGATCTGCGTATTGCGTATCCAACACAGCGATTCTGACTGGTTTAAAATCAAGTGTCAGCTCGCCTTTCATGTGCTTGATTGTACGCGTCTCGCTTTTTTTCCCTTCTTGATTCGCGCTAGATTGCGTAGTATTTGACTGCGTCGCCACCTGATTCGAAGCGCCTGTTGCTGCGTTCCCTGAATTGCTAGTATTCGCACTGCCGCCTGAGCAAGCTCCCAGCAGCAAGGTAAGGCTCAGCATCAGGTTCAGCGCCAACATCGCTTTTGTACTCTTATACATCGGTACGGCTCCTCCATCTCTCGGTCGCAAATGATTTTCATTTTCAATGTGATCATTATATTTCCACAGCTTTTGACCAGCAATGGAATATCGCGACAAGAGTAATGGACTTTGGCGACGAATTTCCGATGTCAGCGGATTTTCCTTATACATAGAAGGGGAGAAGCCTGTATATTTTTTAAAGATACGACTGAAATAATAGCTGTCTGTATAACCTACTGATTCCGCTACCTCTTTTAGTCCCAAATTCGTTTGACGAAGCAGTTCCTGCGCTTTTTGAATGCGCACCTGGATCAGATAGTCGATCGGGCCGACCGCTAGCTGGGCTTTAAAGGTGCGTTGCAAAGATCGGGAGCTGCAGTTTAAGAGCGTGGAAAGATCATAGAGTGTGAATGACTCTGCGTAATGTTCCTCGATATACCTGACGGCCTGAACGACCAAATTCGGTACCGTTACTCCGATTCCTTGCGACTGCATCTGTGCCATTAGCTCACATACGAGTTGATAAAGCAGAGCCTTGGCTCGCAGCTTGTCCAGTTTGCCGCTCTGATTCCATGCTTGCTGCATACGTGATATTGCAACAAATACATTTGCCTGATGCATGGGGGTTAATCCGTATTGGATGTGAAAAGGTTGTGTTTGCTCCAGTAAATGTAACAGCTCCTGCCGACAAGGCAACGGTAAATGAGCTTTGTACAAAATCAGATAGTATTCCAGCTCATCCTTTATTTCCTCGATATCCACGTACGTACCTTTGCCAGCATGGGCCATATAGCAATTCTTGATAGCATGCACATTCCCGTCAAGACGAATCAGACCACTGCCTCTCACCGAAAATAGAAAGGCACTAGCCGGCAATTGATAGGATCGCAGCTGCTCTCCGGCTCGCATGACGATATGCCGTACATCATGTAATCGTACACTTGCCTGATTCCATAGAAAAATATGATCATCCACGTTCATTGTCCCACACTCAACTCCTTGATAGCCCTCCCATCGTTCTTCTTTTCATTCTATTTGATAACCATTCTCATTTCTATAGCGAAAATCTAATAGAAAGCACACTACCTCGATGAAACCGCACGAACGTATATAACTTCGTAGGTGACAGGGATGCCCGTTTCTCTTTTATACGTCTGCTCATAGTAACGAATCATTTCTGCAAGGAGTTTTCTGTGTCCCAGACCGCTCCCTTGCTCCATACTTGCACTGGCGCCCACTGCTTTCACAGCATGCAAGAAATCCCGTACACCCGGGTAAGTTAGCCGCTCATATTTCCTTACCACCTCTATATCCGTAAACCCTGCTTGCTCCAATAGCCCGTGCCAATCGCGTGCAGAGTGAAACTCCAAGCCATGGCGTACTCCCTTTTCCCCCAAAATCGCATGAGCATTCGCAAACGAATCATGCAGCTCCCAAAACGTATCGGGTCCAAATGTTGAAAAAACCAAAGGTGCTCCGGGCTTCAAGATTCTTCCCAATCCTTTTAGTGTATGCGCTGGCTTGGCAAACCACTGAAAACACGCTCCTGAAACGATCAAATCCTTTGACCTCGCCTGTTGTTCCCAAACCCATTCTTCGGCATCGGCTTGAGAAAATGAACAAGTCAGGCCATGCTGCTCCAGATTGTTCTTCGCCTGCTCCAGCATACCTGACGCAATCTCTACCGCTTCGTAATGAGCTGCAGAAAAATGGCTGCGAATGACGCGGGTTAATCCCCCTGTCCCACAGCCAATTTCTAGAATGCTTCGCACCTCGTTCTCGTTCGTTATTTCTGTAACCATTTGACTCAAATGATCAGCCATCTTCTTTTGCACAAGTGCGTATTTTTCGTATGAGACAGCCTTCTCACTAAATCGGCTGCTGATTGCTCTCTTCTGCAAGCTGCTCCACCATCCTCTTTAGCGAATCTCCTACAACCTCCGGAACAAATACATGCGGAGCATGACCACAGTCAGGAATTTGCACGAAATTGGCACCTGCAAGGCTAAGCGCCAGTTCTTCTCTGGCTGCAAGCGAACAGATAGCATCCTCCATTCCATGAATAACAATAGTGGGAGTAGTCAACGAAGACAGGAACGGGCGGCAATCCTCTTCTTCTAAATAGGACAAGCCCGCAATCAACGCTGCCGTACTCCACTTCTGGCTATCCAACCCCACGTGCAAGCCTGTTTGCTTACGCTCTTCTGGTGTTAGCATCTGTTCAACAAATGCGCCCATCACCCGCTCGCGTGCTACGGAAAGCTGCCTTTTCATCCTTTGCAAAACAACAGGATGCCACCCTTTACGAAGGTCATGTTGTTCGCAGGTAAAGCGTGCTGTGGTGCCGATCAAAACAAGTCCTGAGACCGGGTACTGGGCAGCAAGACGTATTCCAAGCATCCCTCCCATGGACCACCCCACTACAATCAGCTCCAGGACCGAAAGAGAACGGACTTCCTCTTCTACTCTCTCGTAAAATTGCAAGGAATCAGTGACGTCCGAATAAGTAGGTGAGATGTGCTGATAGGAAGGAAATTGGGAGCGTACTGCATCCCAGCTGCAATCTGGCATTCCCCACCCTGTTAGCCACAGCATTACTTTTCTCACGTTATCGCCCCTCCCTTTGAAGCTCGTCCCTGATTTCGCTCACTTGCTCGCAAGCCCACTCCAGCTCTTCGCGCGTATGGGTAGCCATCACTGTAAAACGGATACGTGCGGCTCCTGCTGGCACGGTAGGCGGTCGAATCGCCACTGCTGCAATCCCACGTTGCCGAAGCCTTTTACTGAATTGCAAAGTCCACTCATTCTCTCCTAACGTGAGCGGGATGATTGGCGTATCTTCTTCGTCTACGGTAAACCCGCGTGAGCGAAGCAACTGGCGAAACACGAGCGCATTCTGCCTCACCGCTTTTCTTCGCCAAGACTCTGTTTGTACCAAAGACAACGCCGCCAGATTCGAGCCATTCACCGCAGGGGGCAGGGCTGTCGAATACACCAGCGAACGCGCTTTTGTCATCAAGTAACGAATGATGATCTCATCTGCGCATACGTATGCCCCATAAACACCAAATGCCTTGCTGAAGGTTCCCATCAAAACGTCGACTTGTCCGGCGATACCCAGCTCGTGGCACAAGCCTTGCCCTTCTTCACCACGCACTCCCCCCGCATGAGCTTCGTCAACCATCAGCATGGCATCGTAACGATCTCGCAGTTGTACCAATTCAAGAAGAGGGGCTTTATCACCGTCCATGGAGAATATGCTGTCCGTGATGATCCACTTCCGTCTTGCATCCTGGTGCCTTTTCAGCAAAAATTCCAGATGCTCCATGTCGTTATGTCTGTACCGAAAATGCTCCGCCCGACTGAGTACGATCCCATCGACGATGCTGGCGTGATTCAATCGATCACTAAAAACAGCGTCGCCTCTTCCGGCAAGTGCTGCAATTACCCCCGTATTTGCCTGATAGCCGTTTGCAAAGACAAGCGCCCCTTCTCTCTCTTTCCACGCCGCCAATTGTTCTTCCAGCTCGTTATATAACGCGTAGTTGCCATGGACGAGACGAGAGGCAGTTCCTCCTGCCCCCCACTCCTCTGCCGCCTTCTTGCCAGCATCCACGATTCGTTGATCATGGGCCAAGCCCAAATAGTTGTTCGATGACAGGTTTAATAATGGTTTCCCGTCGACTTGAATCCACGTGCCTGCGCGATCACTGGCTGACTCTACGGTGTTCCATTCTCTTGTCAGCGATTGTTTGCGCAACGATTCATATTCTTCTTCCAGCCATGTGTAGCGTTTATTCATAACTGACCTACTGCCCTACAGCGCACACAGCTCGATTTCAAACCCGAGGTCTTCAATCATCTGATGGTCTGTGGTGATTTCCTGCCCGGGCGTCGTCAAATAGTCGCCCACGAACAATGAGTTAGCCGCATATAAGGAGAGCGGCTGCAAGGTGCGCAAATTCACTTCGCGACCACCCGCAACACGAATTTCTTTATCTGGGCAAATAAATCGGAACAAGGCGAGAACACGAAGAGCCTTCATTGCTGGAGTACGTCCTTTATCCTCCAACGGAGTTCCGGGAATCGCATTTAAAAAATTGATTGGGATAGAGTCTGCGTCGAGATTGCGCAGGGCAAATGCCATTTCAGCGATCTCTTCATCGCTCTCCCCCATGCCGATGATCACGCCTGCGCAGGGCGACATCCCTGCTCTTTTCACGGTATCGACTGTCTGTACACGCTGATCGTACGTATGCGTTGTTGTAATCGCTTCATAATGATTGCGACTCGTGTTGAGATTATGGTTGTAGCGGTGAACACCTGAATCTTTTAGGCGCGTTGCTTGTTCGTCGCTTAATATCCCTAAGCATGCGCAAATTTTCAGCGGCATCGTCTCGCGGATTTCTTTTACTGCCTCGATGACCTGGCCCATCTCTCTTTCTGTGGGACCACGCCCTGAGGCGACAATACAGTATGTACCTGCTTTTCGATTCATAGCTTCTCGTGCACCTGCGAGCAATGTCTCCTTGTCTAGCATCGTGTACTTGGATACGGGAGCATTCGAAACAATCGACTGCGAGCAGTAACCGCAATCCTCTGGGCATAGGCCGCTCTTGGCGTTGATGATCATGTTCAGTTTGACCTTTTTCCGAAAAAGTGCTTTCTGACACGAAAAGCTTCGTTCATGACCAGCAACAGCTCATCATCAGGCGCTTGCAATACCTTCATTGCCTCTTCCTGTGTAAACTCTTCTTTCTTGATGGCTTTGCTTGCGTAATCTTTCCAATCCAGACAGGTGCTGTTCTCCATTTTCTCGTCTCCCCTTCTTAATTATTTATGTCTCCACTGACACAACTGGCCGATGTCTACACATTCTTGGATCAGCTGCGTCAACTGTTGACGCTCTAACGGTTGGTGGTCTATCCATGGAAGTACGCCCCATACGGGAACTCCACCGTAGCTCTCGATCATGCTCGCGTTTGTTTTGACACTCTCATCGGTGACACCAGCAGAATTGTTTTGATTCAGGATGACACCTACAACCTCGATCCCGAGTTCCCGTGCATACCACACAGACAAGAGCGTATGGTTAATCGTGCCGAGCCCAGACCGCGCCACGATGAGCATAGGTAGGTTCAGTCGAGCAGCGAGATCCGCCATCGTTTCGGTTGGCGTCAATGGCACAATCAGACCACCAGCTCCTTCGACAAGGAGTGACGGATAACGTTCCATCAGGGGGCGCCCGCAAGCGATTATTTCCTCCATGGTCAAGCTTTTCCCCTCTGCTTCCGCAGCCAGAAACGGGGTAAGTGGTGCCTCAAAACAGAGCGGGGCTATCTCCTCACACGCGTCAGGCACTCCGCTCCACGTTCTCAAGTGCATTGCATCACTGCCCTCATCATGTGCTCGTGCTCCTGACTGGACTGGCTTCCAAACCCCTATGTCCACGCCTGTCTCACGCAACACGGATGCAATTCCGGCAGTCACAATTGTTTTTCCCACCCCTGTATCTGTTCCTGTGATGAACAGTCCGGAAAAGGGTCGATCAGTCACATCAATCACTCCTCCTTATCACCTGTCGTTACATCCTGAATCGATTCCGTCAAAATCCGAATCATGTCAGCCAATTCTTCCGTTGTAGATACAAGCGGTGGGATAAAAACGATGACATTGCCCAACGGTCGTGTCAGAAGCCCTTTTTCTCTCGCTACCTGACAGACACGTACACCGATCCGCTCATTCCAGTGATAGGGCTCCTTGGTCTCTTTATCCCGAACCAGCTCGATTCCCGCCATCAATCCTTTTTGCCGGATATCTCCTACATGGGGCAGGTCGCGAAGTGGCTCTAGCAATTGATCCAGATCGGTTGCTTTTTGTGCTACTTGTTGAACAACTCCCCGCTCCTCCATCAGCCGCAGGTTAGCGAGAGCAACTGCACAGCCAAGTGGATTTCCCGTGAAAGAATGTCCGTGGAAAAAGGTTTTCTGTTCCTCATAGTCGGCGAAAAAAGCATCATAAATCTGCTCGGTTACTAAGGTAGCCGCTACTGGCAAATACCCTCCTGTGAGCCCTTTTGCGACCGCCATGATGTCTGGCACGACCCCATCATGCTCACAAGCAAACATTTTGCCCGTGCGTCCAAATCCTGTCGCTACTTCGTCTGCGATCAGCAATACATTGTAGGCGCGTAATAGCTCCGCGATTTTTTTCAAGCAACCGTCCGGCATGATAATCATGCCACTTGCTCCCTGCACGACAGGCTCTACGATCATCGCCGCAATCTCATGAGCTCTTTCCTTCAACAAAGTTTCCAGACTGCTCAATGTGGCCTGAACCGCTGCTTCTTCGCCACCCTGCCGGTATGGATAAGGGTATGGAATGACATGTGGAGAAAAGAGCAGAGGTTTGTAGACCTGATGGTAGAGAGGAATGGCTCCTACACTGGTAGCTCCAATCGTATCCCCGTGATAGGCATTGTTCATCGTGATAAACGAATGTTTGCCAGTATGCCCGTGATTTTGCCAGTATTGGAACGCCATTTTCAGTGAGATTTCAACTGCCGTTGCCCCGTTGTCAGAGTAAAAGACTTTGCTCAATCCTTTTGGTGCGAGGTTGATCAGTTTTTCCGCTAGTAGAATGGATGGGACATTTGCCATGCCGAGCAAGGTTGAGTGGGCAATCTGTTCGAGCTGTTCCGTGATCGCCTGATTCAGCTCGGGAACGTTGTGACCGTGGACGTTCAACCACACGGAGGAAAAACCGTCGTAGTAAGCCTTGCCGTTCACATCGAACAGCTTGATCCCTTCTCCTCTCGCAATAATCAGTGGCTCCTGTGCGACATAGTCTTTCATTTGGGTGAAGGGATGCCACACGTATTGCTTGTTTTTAGCAGAGAGCTCTGCATAATTATTTAACAACCAAATCACAACCTCGGTTAACATATATTTGTTAACCGTTATTTTAAAATGGTTAACCCATTTTAGCAAAGCTTTTTTCTTCGACTTTGAAAAATTAGCAAGATCTAAGAATTTCCTTCTGGTTTGAGTCAACATAGTAGAGAAGAAGAAAAAGCGCAGTTCTTTTCGACTCTGACACACCAGCAAGGGGGATTCACTGTCCGCCTCCACTTCCAAAAGGGGACCGTCGAGCCAAAGCCACCCTACGGGCGGAAGCTTCTCAAGGAAGAAGTGTTCGACAAGCGTGGTCCCCTTTTGGAAGTTCCGACTGGGTAGGCGTTGTCAAGGTCTACGAGCCCTGCGCTTTTTCTTCTCACCAGCTTTGTCAGTTCATCGATACCTTCTAAAACCCAGGAAGGCGACAAAAAAAGGCCAAGCTCCTCTTCGTTAGAGAAGCTTGACCTTTTATATTCGATTTATTTATCTTGATGTAAGATGCGATACAGTGCAACGACACACACCGCTCTCGTCGTTGGTTTATTCGGCTGATAATTTCCTCCAACTGGATCAATCAGACCAAGTCCGACCATGTTGTTGATGGAGGTAGATGCCCAGGATGGCCATGTCCCTTTATCGGAGACCTTTTTCGTCGCTCCCTTTTTATTCACGAGACGATCGAAAATGACTGCGGCCTCTGCGCGAGTCACCGGCTGATCCGGACGGAAAGTATTATCGTTATAGCCCTTCACCAGACCTTTGGAAACAGCAACCTGTACGGCACCTTGCGCATAGGAAGGCACCTTATCCTTGAATTTCAGCTTTGGTGAGGATGGAAGCTCCCATTCAAAAGTGCGCGCGAGCAAGGTGACGAACTGTGCTCTTGTCAAAGAAACCTCTGGGCCGAACGTCGTCTCCGTCAAACCCTTCACATAGCCTTTTTCCGCCATGTAGGTGATTTCTGCCTTGGCTGAATGCTTCGCGATGTCTGTAAATCCAGCGCTGCCCGTTCCTGCATTGTCCAGATAGTACGGAATGTACTTACCGTAGCTATTGACTTCATATACCCACTGACCTTGAGCATTCAGGGTTCCCAGAAGCGGATCCAACGTATTGTTTACTTCGTTTACGTACAAGAGTCCAACGCCTTTTCCAGCGAGCCATTGCTTCGGTGCCAAGGTCAACTGAATCGACGAAGTTGAAATTGCGTCCTCTTGTCCTGCTTTTAGTTCGCCCGGCTTAATCGTAAACGAATAATCAGCAGGCACATATCCTGGCATAGGCTGAGTCACGATCGACTCCACATCAATCAGCGCACTATCCAGGTAAGGTGCAGTGTTTTCAAAGGAATAATGGAGATCGAGCTCCGCCCCGAGGGACATGCTGCCTGGCAGTTCAGGTACAACGGCTACATCGCTCGGTTGTCCTGCCTGGTTGCCCAAGAGGAGCGAGAATTCGTCGAAGTACAGTGTTCCTTTGTCGTGTGTAATGCCATCATTGGCTTGGTCAACGACATACACACTCTTGAGCTGCAATGGGTACGCAACATTGCTCGGGAAATAGCCTTTAACCTGCTTCCAGCCTGTCCAATTGATCTCTTTTGCCAGATCGAGGTAGACCGGCTTGCCGTTTGCATCGACTACTTCTGCACGGAGCCAATGTCCGCTGTTGTCACCATTGACCCACAAGCCCAATCCGAGCGGTTTGCCAGGGATGGTCACAGGTTTTGCCCCCAGAACGCCGTACGAAATCCGCATGTTGTTCGCTGGTGCTCCAGAGAAGTTGTACACCAGCTTCGCTGCCTTTTTCGTACGGAATGTCTGATCGGAAACGAGCGCGAACGAACCAGCGGAACTGATGCTGGATGGATTTGCCGCATGGTACATACCGGCCTGATTATCGAAGGTGAGCCATGGCTGCTCAAATTGTCCGACAGCAAATGGTACGGTTGTCGACACGCCATCATACGTAATCGTCAGGTGTCCGTTGCCCGGCTCATTGCCTGCTACCAGTTGCAGATTGTCGTTAATCGTCGCTACAGAGGAATCGACACTCGCTTTTACGCTAAGTGGCGTCGCTTGTACGGTAGAACCCTTCTTCGTTTTAATTTTGACATCGAGATTAAGGGATTGTCCCGGTGCAATCGTGATCGGATTCGGGGAAACGATGATTTGCTGCACATCGTTGCCGGAAATGACTTGAATGTCTTTATTTTGCGTCACATTGCCCAAGCGCGCTGTCAATGTGATTTTGCCGGAGCGAGCTGGTGTGAATTGCTTGCCATTTACGGTTCCCGCTTCAGACTGACTGCCATCCCAACTCACATCGCCTGCATTGATCGCGTAAGGTTGGTAATGAACGTCATATCCTTTGGATGCGCTAAGCTGGATGGTTTGTCCGATAAGCACATCTGCTGGTACATCGATTTGGAAGCCTCTCAATTCTCCAGCAGGTGCCGTGTTGTATACGGCCAGTCCAGTAGGCACTCGACGCTCAGCACCGCCGCTCGGCTTATTCGACAGATTCGCGTGTGTCTCACCCAGCATACGAGCTGCCATGGTCGTAGATCCACCACCGTCAAAGTTTACAGCCCGATAAGAGCCGAGCTCCGCCATGATTTTTGCCAGTTCATCCAAATAAACGCCTTGGCTTGCATCGATCGTGACCATGTACAAGGTCTTCCCGTCCTGGGAAACACCGACCGCTGTGCGCGCCGTTTTGTTCGTGATGGACTTGTCCGCTGGAAAGGACGACAGTGCTTTCCCTTGATCGACCAAAAGGACATTGCCACCCACCGCATGGTTCAAGTCGAGTGTCTGCGGTGTCGTTTGATACTCAACTGTTGCAGTAGCGCCTACTGGGAAATTTTGTTTGAGAAATGCTCCTGCTGCTCCATGTCCCCAAAGGACATAGCCGTTGTAAGGTATGTATACGCCAGGTTGATTCACACGAACTTCTTTGGCTACGTTGTCTACAAACAGAATCTCGACGACATCTTTATAGCCCGATATCGTACCCAAGCTGGTTTTGCCAAAAGAAGGGGTATAGACGTTCAGTTGGTTCTGGTGACTTTTTCGTCCGTCACTCGGGTTGTACTCTTCCTTGTTGACACCCTGAATCGAATAGGTAGCGCCACTCGGAGCAGTAACCTTGCCACCAAAACCAAACTTATCGACGATGGCCATCTTATCTCCGGTCAAGCCTAGGGCGTACCAGTAAGAGACCAAGCCCATGGAAGAAATGAGCTCATCGTCTTTCATGACAATGCCAAACGGCGCTCCCCGCTTCGACATATTAAAGAAGTCGGCATTGATCGCTGCTACCGCTCCGGTTTCACGCGCCATTTGTGTAACCGTCTGCCTGTCTGTCAGCTTGCCTTTCGTTCCGTATACCGGTTTGACCTCAACGTAAGGATTGTTCAGATCAACCTTGGTCACCATAATCGTGACCACTTGATTGGCAAATGATTTCGTATATTTCTGCAAAGTGGTCCCCTCACCAATTGGGGTTTGCCACATCATATTCAATGCACTGGTTTCCGCTCTGGCGTGTGCGACATTGGTCGCAAACGGCACAAACGGAACAAAAGCTCCCCAGGCCATGGTCGTGGCCGTGAGCAGCGTCACTATCCTTTGCGCTCTCATGTTGGTAACTCCTCTCCGTATTCCAAACTCTATCTTTTTTCCATCTAAGCCAAGCAACTAAATATTAGACGCAAAAGACCATGGATAGTTTCGCCAATTCTCTCGATTCTCTATTAGAAAAACATACCAAATCATCAGTCTTCGAAACCAAAAAAATTCCCGTTACCAACAAGAAACCCGCCTGGTTTTGACGAACGGTACCTGGCGGGTTTTCCTAGCTGTATGTTACTGACCTGGTTGGAAAGGCTCTGGTTGTTCAGCTCGCAAACCAAAATGATAGAGGATTGCTTCTACGATACGGCGGGAAGCCTCGCCATCCCCGTAAGGGTTGACAGCGTGTGCCATTGCATCGTAAGCCGCTTGGTTGGTCAGCAATTCTTTTGCCATTGCATAAACTTGCTCTTCGTCGGTTCCTACGAGCTTCAACGTGCCTGCTTCAATCCCCTCAGGACGTTCTGTCGTATCGCGCAGAACCAGGACTGGTACGCCAAGAGACGGCGCTTCCTCCTGCACCCCGCCAGAATCGGTCAGGATGAGATGGGCACGACGAGCGAAGTTGTGGAAATCAAGGGCATCCAATGGTTCGATCAACGAAATGCGATCGTGGTTTCCGAGAATCTCCTGCGCCACTTCTTGTACGGCAGGATTCAAGTGAACTGGATACACAACAGCAATCTCAGGATGCTCGTCAACCAGTCTTCGAACTGCACGGAAAATACGGCGCATCGGCTCGCCCAAATTTTCGCGGCGGTGTGCCGTCATCAGCACCAGCTTCTGACCAGCTACGCGATCAAGCACCGGATGTGTGTAATCCTCGCGAACTGTTGTTTTCAGCGCGTCAATCGCAGTGTTTCCTGTCACGTAGATGCTTTCTTCCGGCTTTGCTTCGCGACGAAGATTGTCAACCGATCCATCGGTCGGAGAGAAGTGCAGGTCAGCCATTACACCTGTCAACTGACGGTTCATCTCTTCCGGGAACGGCGAGTACTTGTCCCATGTGCGTAGACCCGCTTCCACGTGTCCGATCGCAACTTGATTATAAAAAGCAGCCAGACTCGCCACAAAAGTGGTTGTCGTATCCCCGTGTACGAGGACAATGTCCGGTTTTACTTCCTTCATCGTTTCATCCAGACTCTCCAATGCACGAGTGGTCACACCCACCAGCGTTTGGCGATCCTTCATGATGTTCAAATCAATGTCTGGTTGAATATCAAAAATGTCCAAAACCTGATCGAGCATTTGACGGTGTTGGGCCGTCACGCAAACGACCGATTCGATCTGTTCGCTGTGCTTGTTCAATTCATGGACAAGCGGCGCCATTTTGATCGCTTCCGGACGTGTGCCGAATACCGTCATTACTTTTACAGTTTTCATCCGTTTTTCCCTCTCCGACTACTTCGTGCCGTACAAGCGGTCACCCGCATCGCCCAAGCCTGGCACGATGTATCCATGGTCGTTTAAATATTCATCAACAGCCGCTACGTAAATATCTACATCAGGATGCTCGTCCTGAACCAGCTTGATGCCTTCTGGAGCAGCGATGAGGCACATTAGCTTCAAGTTTTTCGCTCCACGTTTTTTCAAAGCAGTAAGAGCCGCAACAGCAGAACCACCAGTCGCCAGCATTGGGTCAGTTACGATCAACTCACGCTCAGCAACATCGGATGGCAACTTCACATAATACTCAACAGGCTGTAGGGTTTCCGGATCACGGTAAAGACCTACGTGTCCTACTTTGGCAGCAGGGATCAGCCTCATCAGGCCATCCACCATACCAAGACCAGCGCGCAGAATCGGTACCAGCCCTACTTTTTTACCAGCAATTACGTTCGACTGACAGGTAGCCACTGGCGTTTCGATGGTGGTTTGCTCCAACGGCATATCACGGGTAATTTCATAGCCCATCAGAGTAGTCACTTCATCTACCAGTTCGCGAAATTCCTTGGTCCCTGTATTCTTGTCACGAATATACGTAACTTTATGCTGAATCAGCGGATGGTCAAACACATATACACGGCTCATGTCATTTCCTCCGTTTCCCTATCAATACATCCTTTCTATAATAGCTGGTGAGAGTAGCGCCGTCAATTTGCCTAATCTTCGTACTTTTCCGCATCCTCGATCCCAATCTACAGCCTGGAAGTGAAAAAAAGCAGACCCCTATGGGAAAATTTCCACTGGGTCTGCTTCTCGTTGTTTTGCTTAGATATTCAATCCTTCGTACATCGGGAAACGTTGGCACAAAGCTGCCACACGTTGGCGTGCTTCCTCGTGCTTCGCAGCATCCTCTGGGTTTTTCAATGTCAGAGCGATAATCGCTGCTACTTCTTTCATCGCTTCCTCATCAAAACCGCGGCTCGTTACTGCTGGCGTACCCATGCGCACACCGCTTGTAACAAACGGGCTTTGTGTATCGTAAGGAATGGTATTTTTGTTCGTAGTAATGCTTACTTCGTCCAACAGATGCTCAGCTACTTTACCTGTCAGGCCGATTTTGCTTACATCCACCAATACGAGGTGGTTATCCGTTCCGCCGGAAACGAGCGTCAGACCTTCAGCAGTCAGCGCTTCAGCAAATACACGTGCATTCTTGATGATGCGAGCTGCGTAATCCTTGAACTCTGGTTCCAGGTTTTCGCCGAAGGCAACCGCTTTTGCTGCGATGACGTGCATCAACGGACCACCTTGAACGCCTGGGAACACCGATTTGTCGATGCCTTTCGCGAATTCTTCCTTGCACAAAATCAAACCGCCACGTGGTCCACGCAGAGTCTTGTGCGTCGTAGAAGTAACGAAATGCGCGTGCGGTACTGGGTTTGGATGCAGACCTGCCGCAACCAGACCAGCGATGTGCGCCATGTCGACCATGAAGTATGCGCCCACTTCATCCGCAATCTCACGGAACTTAGCAAAATCAATCGTACGCGGATAGGCACTCGCGCCACAAACGATCAGTTTTGGCTTGTGCTCCAATGCTTTTGCACGAACATCTTCATAGTTGATCAGATGAGTTGTTTCGTCTACACCGTAATCCACAAAGTTGTACAGAGCGCCGGAGAAGTTAACTGCACTACCATGCGTCAAGTGACCGCCGTGGGACAGGTTCATCCCCAGTACGGTGTCACCTGGCTGCAAAATGGTGAAGTATACAGCCATGTTCGCTTGCGCACCGGAGTGTGGTTGTACGTTCGCATGCTCAGCGCCAAAAATTTCTTTTACGCGATCGCGCGCGATGTTTTCCACGATATCCACATACTCGCAACCACCGTAATAGCGGCGACCTGGATATCCTTCTGCGTATTTATTCGTCAAAACGGTTCCCATTGCTTCCATAACTGCGCGGCTTACGAAGTTCTCAGAAGCAATCAGCTCAATCTTATCGCGTTGTCTTCCGAGCTCCAGTTGAATAGCTTCCATGACTTGCGGGTCTTGATTACGCAAAAAATCTAGCATAATAGTTTCTCCTCCTTAAAAGTTCGTGATCATAAAGTGGGCTTGTCCCACATTCTTTTTCATGCTTGTTCAAAAAGTCGGCTTTTTGAACTACCCCTTTTACGTGCAGCTTTCATTCGACGGTGTCTTCTCATACACGGCACGCGGTCCACCAATCAGCTTGGGGCGCGTACGCGCTGCCGTAACATGGGCTTGTCCAACGAGACGATGTGTCGGACGCACCGGTACTGCCACATGCTTCAGATGCATGCCGATAAGCGTATGGCCGATATCAATGCCTGCGTGCGCGTGAATTTGCTCCACAACGGCTGCATCCCTGAACTGTGTGAACGCATGCGCAGCCATAGAGCCTCCAGCAGTCGGAACGGGAACAACCGAGACCTCTTCCAGTCCGTATCGCAATGCAACATCGCGCTCGACGACCAGGGCCCTGTTCAAATGTTCACAACATTGAAAGGCAACAGCAAAGCCGCGCTTCCCTACAACAGATTGAATCCCACGATACAGTGCTTTCGCTACATCTTGGCTGCCAGCTTTACCGATATGCTCCCCGAGCACCTCGCTGGTACTGCACCCAATCACCATGAGCTGTCCGGCTTTCAGCTCTGCCATATCGGCTACTTCTTCGACAATGTCACTGATTTGTTTTTCGATAGCGGATAAATCCACTTACTTCACTCCCGCATGCTTCGCTTCAATTTGGGAAATCTTTTCCACACGGCGCTCGTGGCGACCACCTTGAAACTCTGTTTCCAACCAAATTTTCACGATATCAAGCGCAAGACCCGGTCCAATCACTCGCTCACCCATCGCCAACACATTGGTGTTGTTATGCTCACGGGTAGCGCGTGCAGAAAACGTATCATGCACAAGTGCACAACGGATGCCTGGAACCTTGTTGGCTGCGATCGACATGCCGATACCTGTTCCGCAAACGAGAATGCCTCGATCAAACTCCCCCGCTGCCACCTTTTCCGCTACTGGCAAAGCATAATCGGGATAATCAACCGATTCCTCGCAGGTGCAGCCGAAGTCTTCCGTCTGGATGTTCATGGAGGCCAGCAGAGTCTTGATCTCCTCTTTTAGCTTGTATCCACCGTGATCAGCAGCAAGTGCTACTTTCATCTGTCATCCCTCGCTTGTCTCATAATCTTCGTCTAGTATACATCAAAAAACAATAAGTAAAAAGTGAACATTTTTATCAAATCACCAAAAAATCGTTCGTACTCTCATGAAAAAACAAGGCCCTAGCTATACGCCAGCACCCTATTCATCCACTGATTTACGAAGTCCTAGGTCCTTGAGCATCAATGAGAGCCTTTCCAGTGACTCTTCGATTTCTTCTGCACACCTGCGATAATCCATCAGTGATCCCCCATACGGATCAGCAATATCACTAAAGCCTTCTACCCCAACGAACTCCTGCAGAGTATGCACCTTTTCAGCCGCTGAGGGGAAATACGTCAAGATCGCGCGCTTGTGACCGTGCGTCATCGTCAAAATGACATCAGACCATTCAATCAACCCTTCGTCTACCTTGCTGGCCTTATGATCGTGGGCAATTCCTCGTTCTTCTAATACCTGTTTGGCCTGCACGGAGGCATCCTGACCGGCAAATGCCGCCACTCCTGCTGAGCGTATCTCAAGCCCCTGTCCGTCTGTCTTCGAACGGAACATCGCTTCTGCCATGGGGCTTCGGCACGTATTTCCCGTACAGACGAAAAGTATCCGTTTCACGTATCGTTCCTCCTCTCCTATTAATTAGTCGGTTATATCATAAATTTTAACCCAAAACCAAACAAAATAAGTCCACCTACTAATTCGCTATAATCCCCAAGCCACCCTCCCACACTCCTGCCTAACAATAAACCGAAGTAGGACATGGTGGCACCCATTAATCCAAAAAGGGTGATGGCCAAAATTCGATTGACCTCGATCAAGCCGAACGAGAAACCGACGGTGAAAGCATCCAGGCTGACACTGAATGCGAAAAGCATAAGTCCGAACCCTTTTGTCTTCAATACACTTTTTTGATCCCCTTGGACGAAGCCATTCCATAGCATATGCAAGCCGATGATCATCAGGACACCGCCGCCAATAAACACGGCTATATCTCCAACCAAATCGGACAAGTACGCTCCAACAACAATCCCAATGATTGGCATCATAATGTGAAACAGTCCGATGGTGATACTTACTTTGATGATCTCTCGTAACCGAATCCCAACCATTCCTACGCCAATTCCCAACGAAAAGGCATCCATACTTAAGGCGAAAGCAATAATGAGCAACGTCAAAAATTGCCCCCATTGGAATAACACCTGGTCCAAGCAGCTCCCCTCCCGTCTCTTCACCTTATGCGGACAAGGGGGAGTTTAGGACAGGTTTACACGGACAAGACTCGGCCTCCAGCAGCCTTTTCCAAGCGATTCATTACGGCCATACCCAACCCGTTTCGCGGGAAAGTCTCACCGACTATATACTGCACTTCTTGATCGTCGAATTCTCGCAGCACAGCATAAAGCTGTTGGGCAACCACTTCCAGATCCGCTTGTGATCCGACCACAAGAACGACATCTGCCGCCGCGTGACTTTGCCAAAAGGGAGCTGTTTCTTTCGTTACCAGTACACCCGTTTTTTGACCGTGCTGCTTCGCTTGTTGCAGCATGTCTTCCATTTTCGCCCGAACTTTTTCACTCCCTCCTGACACTAGCCACATTTCCCCTTCAGGAGCGTAATGCGCATATTTCATCCCTGGAGAGCGTGGTGCCTCTGCTGCTCCCACTTGAAAAGAAGGGTCGAGTTCCACGTAGCCAATCACTGGTTCCATTTGCTCCCGTGTGATGCCGCCCGGGCGCAGAATCATGGGCGGGTCCTGCGTAACATCAATAACTGTAGATTCTACCCCAACGCCTGTTGCCCCACCATCGACGACACCTGCTACGCGTCCATCCAAGTCAGCCAATACATGCGCTGCTGTCGTTGGACTCGGACGTCCAGAGCGATTGGCGCTTGGAGCTGCAATCGGTACCCCCGCTTCCTTGATCAAAGCCAAGGCAATCGGATGATCAGGCATGCGAACCCCTACTGAATCCAGACCTGCCGTTACCAGCGAAGCTACTTGATCCATTTTTGGCAAAATCACCGTCAATGGTCCAGGCCAAAACGCCTCCATCAGCTTTTTCCCTTTCTCCGGAATCTCACTTGCTACTGTGGACAACTGGTCCCACGCCCCAATATGTACAATCAGCGGATTATCGCTGGGTCTGCCTTTTGCTGTAAATATTTTTTCCACTGCTTCATTTGATAATGCATTCGCTCCCAAGCCGTAAACCGTCTCCGTGGGAAACGCGACAACTGCCCCTTCTCGAAGAAAACGGGCTGCATCCACAATCTGTGCACAACTATGCTGATTTTCCACATCGTTATCCACAGACCAGACTTTTGTCACAAAATTCTTTTCCATCGTTAAAAAATCCTTTCTCTAGCTCGTTTCTTTGTAAGGAGTGCCTTAAGTATAGATGTGCACCAAAAAGTTTTCAACAGGCTGTGGGTAACTTGTGAATAACTTTTCTGAACAGCGTGGAAAAGAGAAATTTGTTACCTTTTTTTAACTTCATCCGTCTTGACCCTGTAGTAGAATGAACACGAAAACAAAACAATAACTTTCCCTTTATCGAAAGGACCGTGAATGATATGTCATCCTTTAAATCCTTAGCTTCCAGCCTGCTTGGTACAGCTGTATTGTTAACAGCTGTCGCTGCTCCAGTATTTGCAGCACCTGCTTCACCTGCCACCTCCACAAAGCCTGCTGTACAAGCGCCAAAGCCACAAGCTAACGGTATCCTGTTCACACCAAAAACCTTTACGGTCGATACGAAAGAATTTCAAGGTAAAGTATCCATCCCAGTGATTAGCGGGATGAAGGATAAAGCTTTTGAAGCAAAACTGAACGCTACTCTGCTAAAAGAAGCGCAAACAGGTCTGGCTGAAGGACAAAAAGCCGGCAAAGAAGATGCGGCAGAAGCGAAAAAACACGGCTGGGAGCCACGCCCTCATGCGCTAGACATCTCCTATGAGGTACACACTGCTGGCAAGCTCGTTTCTTTCTCCGTACAAACCTACATTTATACGGGCGGAGCACATGGCATGACGGATGTTACGTATTACACCATTGATAATCAAGCCAAGGCAAAACAACTGAAGCTGGCTGACCTGTTCCAGCCTGGCTATGATTACCGTACGATTCTCAATCAAATCATTACGCAACAAATCAAAGCACAAACCCAGGCAGACGGATTTAACCCTTACGATGGATTCGAAAGCATCAGAGACGATCAAGGCTTCTCCTTTAAAGACGGCAACCTGGTGATCCATTTTGGCCAATACGAAATTGCCGCTTATGCAGCAGGAATGCCAGAGTTCGAGATCCCTGCTCATCGTTACCAAGGTCTGTTGAAGCCTGAGATTCGTGAGGCTTTGTTCAAAAAGTAATCGCAGCAATTCAAAACGACACCTGCACGCGCGGCGGGTGTCGTTTTTTATGTCCAGCTTAGGAGAGCCAGCCCTCGATTTTTTCCCATAAGTAAAATCTCACTTCTACTTCAGGAGCGGAGGCAGTTACTTCTTCTCCCTCTACTTTTGTTTGCTCAGCGTCCGCTTTATTTAATTCGGAATGTAATCTTACTTCGTTCTCTTCTAGGGGTATGTCCGCTACTTGCTTTCTGTCAAATCGATCGTAGTCTTCTTCTTCCTCGGATACAGCTGCTGTCGTTTGTTTAGATTTTTCTGGCTCTGGAGTTGGCTCTGGAGTTGGCTCTGCTTGTACAGCGTCGCCATTGGACATGTCAATAAAGCAGAGCGGCGGGAACAGGACACACCACCAGTTTTGACCTTTTGCCTCTCCAATTTGTACACGGACTGCTCGGTAATTACCCGCAGGATACACATAGGAGCCATACAGCTTCGTCGGAAAAGGGACTTCGCCAAAATCGACTACAGCTTTGTACGAAAAACCGCGTTCCTTGATCGTCTTGTCTACGACTTGTTGAAGGACAGGCAATTGTGATTGAATCACTTGCTCTGCTTCCTCCAAAGTCTCAATATCGTCCGCCCACGTATTCATTTGAGCGATAATCGCATCTCTGACTTCACGCTTTAACCATTGATCTTGGACAGAATCGCTGTTTGCAATAATGCGCAAGCGAACGGATTCCTGAGGGATCGGCCCATTATCCAACACATTGGCCGAAGTAAGCTGCCCCTCCCAGCTCATCATAAGCATAAACAGGCTAAATGCCATGAACAACATCCGTTTCATCGTTATCCGTCTCCCTCTATACTGATCTTCTCTCTTTAGCAATCAGTATGGACGGATTCACACGATTTCAAACATTCATTCTCTATGTAAAAAAGGCGAGACGAGTCAGCGCTATCGTCTCACTCCGATAACAACCCGCTCGATCCCCGCCAAATCTGGAACAATCTCTACCTCATCCATGACACCAGATGCTTTCATCAATGCTGCTACATCCCCAGCCTGATAAATGCCTACCTCAAACGCTACAACCGCTTCTTCTTTCAATAGATTCGGCAGCGCCTCACACAGTCGACGATAGCAATCCAAACCATCTTCGCCGCCATCCAAAGCCAAGCGAGGTTCATGTACGCGCACTTCATCGTCCAGCTCCTCGACATCGCGACTCGGGATATACGGTGGATTGGACACGAGGATGTCTACCTTTTCGCCTGCTTCCAAAAGCGGCTGCACCAAATCTCCTTGTAGAAAGCGGACATCTGCACCAAGACGACTTGCATTTTCCCGTGCAATTGCCGTTGCCTCAGGCGACAGGTCCACCGTAGTCACGCGCCATTGCGGTTTTTCTAACGCGAGCGTAATGCAGATGGCTCCGCTCCCCGTGCCGATATCCACCACCGCTAGCTCTTCCCGCTCAGGCCAGAGCTTTGCTGCTGCCGTCATAACTCGCTCCACCAGTATTTCTGTTTCCGGTCTTGGGATCAGCACACCTGGTCGCACCGTAAAAGGACGACCATAAAACTCCTGTTCGCCAAACATGTATTGCAATGGCTCGTTATTCGCCCGGCGCACGCACAGTCCGTCCAGCTTCACCAATGTTTCTGCATCGATTGAATCCGTCATCGCCATTAAAAAGCGCGTCCGATCCCAGTCGAGACAATGACGAATCATTAGCTCCGCTTCGAACATAGGATCCTTCGTCCCTTTTTCCCGCAAAAAGGAAGAAGCCCGTAATAGGGCTTCTCGAATCGTCGTGACATCAGACCAATCAAGCTGAGTGTGCATGGCTTTTCAAAAGCTCCGTTTGTTCATGCAGGATCAGGTTGTCGATCACTTCATCCAATTCGCCTTCCAATACCGATTCCAGTCGGTGCAGGGTCAGACCGATGCGGTGGTCGGTCACGCGGCTTTGTGGATAGTTGTAAGTGCGGATGCGCTCGCTTCGGTCACCAGTACCCACCAAGCTTTTGCGCGTAGCATCTGCTTCCGCATTTTGTTGTTGCATGTAGAAATCATACAGACGTGCGCGCAATACACGCAGCGCCTTGTCTTTGTTGGAATGCTGGGATTTCTCGTCCTGACAAGAAACCATGATCCCTGTAGGAATATGCGTTACGCGAACCGCAGACTTGGTCGTGTTAACGCTCTGACCGCCCGCACCACTGGAGCAGAACGTATCGATGCGGATATCTTTTTCGTGTACTTCCACTTCCACGTCTTCTGCTTCTGGCAGAACCAGTACAGTCGCAGTAGAAGTATGGATGCGTCCACCGGACTCAGTAGCCGGGATACGTTGCACACGATGCGCGCCGCTTTCGAATTTCATTTTGCTGTAAGCACCGCGACCAGACAGCGAGAAGACAATTTCCTTATATCCACCGATATCGGTTGGGCTTGCCTCCAGCACTTCAATTTTAAAAGCGTTGCGCTCTGCAAAACGCGTGTACATACGGAAGAGCACCGCTGCAAACAGTGCAGCTTCATCGCCGCCCGCAGCACCGCGGATTTCCACAATGACGTTTTTCTCATCGTTCGGGTCTTTTGGAAGCAACAGGATCTTCAAACGATCTTCCAGTTGTTCCTTGCGTGATGACAATTCATTGAGCTCGAGCTTGACCATTTCACGCATCTCGTCATCCAGTTTCTCTTCCAGCATCGCTTTGGCGTCATCGATTTGACTCACCACTGATTTATATTCACGGTATGTCGTTACCGTCTCTTCCAACGAAGATTGTTCCTTAGACAGTTCACGCAAGCGTTTTGTATCACTAATGACGTCGGGGTCACATAGGAGGTTGGTTACTTCTTCAAAACGCTCTTCGACTGCAGATAAGCGTGTAAACATTTTTATTTCACCCCATCGCAAAGAATAATAGCCTTTTGGCGCAGGCGAAGCCTTGGTAGCATGTATGTTAGATATGAATTGCGATAAAATGCTATCTACCATATAAACGGTTATAACAGATAAATTATAGGAGGAATGTCGCAAGAAGTCAAAGTGCATTATTACTGGAAATGTTTTACCGATGCCAAACAGGCCCGGCTATGCCGAGCCTTGCTACATACGTCCTGCTCCCCTGTCAGCGATGGTAACCGTCATGCGAGGTTAAGTGAAAATCGTAGTTTGGAATTCTTTCTCGAAGAAGTGAAATCACCTGCTGCTCGCTGGTACGCGCTTGATTCGCAGTGATGTTATGAACAAGGTCAAGAGTAACATATGCATTGGCATCGCTGAGTGTGATGCGTGCATTTTCCACACCTTTCACCGACATGGCGAGCCTCTCCATATTCGTCACTTCGACTGGCGTATTGCGCACATTCGTTCGACCAGTAACCATGTTCGGGTTTTGATTGCGTCCCATTAGCGAGTCGCGATCAGCAGCAACAGGGGTCCGGCCTTGCAGCGTATTTCCGCTTTGATCCCCTCTGACCTTCATATTGTGCTGCGTATTCCTCATATCCGTACGATAGCCCTGTTGCTTAGCCGTATTTCCTCCGCAGCCAACGGTGAGGGTAGAAGTCAGTGTCATCACGCCCAATAAAACCAACGCGCTTCGCCAAATAGGCTGTGTCCGCATGAAAAAGCCACCTCCTGTTTTGCTTAGTCTGCGCATCGCCTCTTGGGCTCATGCACGGGACAAACAGGGGGTGGCTTATGCTTTCTTTAATCGACAACTGGAGGCGTATAGTAATGCTTGCGACAGACGCTGCTGTACGTATCATTTCCAGCAATTTCAATCGTCTCCCCAGCGTATACGGGTTGTCCATTTTTGAACTTGAGAATATGCGTCGCCTTTTTATTGCAATAAACACAAACCGTTTTAATCTCTTCCACCTTGTCGGCCTCGCACAACAGGGCGGCGCTACCAGGGAAGAGCTCATTCTTGAAGTTTTTCAACAAGCCATAGACGATTACAGGAATGCCCAGCTTGTCTACGATCCTGACGAGCTGATCCACATGGTGGCGACTGATGAACTGAGCCTCGTCAACCAACACGCAATGCGGCTTGACTGACTCTGCCTCAACAATTTGATACAGATCGGTCTCTTCGCTAATCGGAATCGCTTCTCGGCTAATCCCAACACGCGAAGCCACTTTTCCCACGCCATAGCGATCATCCACTGCTGGAGTAAACACTACTACTTTTTTCCCCGATTGCTCGTAGTTGTGGGCAACGGTCAATAATTGAATGGATTTGGAAGCATTCATCGCTCCATACCGAAAATATAGTTGTGCCACGTCTCTATCTCCCTTTGCCTAAAAGTCGTTACTCAGTCTTTGCATGGCGGTCTTTTGCCTCCTGAAACAAGGCCATGGCCAGCTTTCTTCTTTGTGCATGCTCCACACAAGGAATCGGATAGTCGAAGCCAATCTTACAGCCCGTTTGCTCTTGGATATGCTCCGGCATG
This sequence comes from Brevibacillus sp. FIR094, assembly GCF_050477165.1. Lineage (NCBI taxonomy): Bacteria > Bacillati > Bacillota > Bacilli > Caryophanales > Paenibacillaceae > Brevibacillus > Brevibacillus sp. FIR094. The sequence continues at coordinate 88,642 of NZ_JBEAES010000006.1, forward strand.
TCCCACGGTTTATGAATATATTGTAGAGGTACTTCACGCAGTACGGGAAGATATTTTTTGACAAATAGGCCGTCTGGATCAAACTTTTCCCCTTGTGTGACTGGATTAAAGATCCGAAAGTACGGTTGCGCATCGGTACCAGTCGAAGCACTCCACTGCCAGCCCCCGACATTTGCCGCTTCATCGAAATCGATCAATTGCTGTGCGAAATAGGTCATTCCCCAACGCCAATCCACAAGCAAATCCTTTGTCAAAAAAGAAGCGGCAATCATCCGCAACCGATTGTGCATCCATCCCGTCTCATTCAACTGCTTCATAGCAGCGTCGACAATCGGGTAGCCCGTCTCCCCATGACACCAACGGGTAAATAGGTCCTTCCTGTTTTCCCAAGCGACCGTTTCAGATTGTGGCAGGTAGGCATGGTCAGTCGTGTCCGGATGGAAATAAAGCACCTGATGATAAAATTCTCTCCAAATGAGTTCCGTAAGAAAAGCTTCGATCGAGGTAACCTGCTCACCCCGTGCGGAAGCAAGCACTTCCTGTACGCTATGATACACCGTTCGTATAGACAGCGTACCTGCATTTAGGGCAAAAGACAGCCGGGAGGTCGCATTCTCCCCTGGCATGTCGCGTTGTTCTTTATACGTATAAATGTCTCCATCTAAAAATTGCTGCAATCGTTTACGTGCCGCCAGCTCCCCGAACTGCTCTATTTCCCACTCGGGGCCAATCGGTCGTTTCCGTCCAAACGCTTCCACAGTAGGAACTGGCTCACTCTCCAACTCCTTCAGCCGATCAAATAGATTCCAGCTTGTCGGCTGAGAGAACGGTCTATCTTTGGGAAGCGTCTGCCAAACGCGACGATAAGGTGTAAAAACGGCATACGGTGTCCGCTGCTTCGTCATAATTTCCCCAGGCTCATGCAAAACCAGATCCTTGCATGTATGTACAAACACGCCATGACTGCTCAACACTTCTGACACGAGCTCGTCTCGCTTGCGAGCCTCTGGCGTATAATTCCGATTGAAAAACAACTTATCTGCACCTGTCTCTTGCGCTAATTGACAGAGCACTTGCTGTGGGTTGCCGTGGCGAATCAAGAGGTGTCCTCCCAGTTGAGCCAAAGCATCGCCGAGTGCAGCTATCGCGGCAAAATGCGCATGTAGTCGCTTATCGCCTACAACCGTAGAACGACAAAGCGAATCCTCCACTATATAAACAGGAATAATCGGATCGCCTGTGAGCATAGCTGCGTGCAGAGCAACATGGTCATGCAAGCGTAGATCCCGACGGAACCAGACGATAGCAGTCATCGTTTGTCCTCCCGAAAAAATTAATGCCAGAAAAAGACAAAACCAGGCAGATTGCTCTACCTGGTTGTTCCCATACATTCTGATTATTACAGATTGTATTTGCGTTTGAAACGGTCTACACGGCCGCCTGCATCAACGAATTTTTGTTTTCCTGTGAAGAAAGGATGGCAGTTGGAGCAGATCTCCACTTTCAACGCTTGTTTCACGGAACCGGATTCAAATTCGTTACCGCATGCGCAGCTAACTGTAACTACGTTGTACTTAGGATGAATGTTTTGTTTCATCTCTTCTACACCTCTTTCCGCCCTGAATCGTTTGCCGAAACAGAGTTATATAAACACATATCAGATAGTAGCATGAAACACTCCCGAAATGCAACTGGTTGGCCGATTACGCCATGTTTTTCCTGCGCTGGAGTTGATCTGGAGGAATATGTGTAAACGAACCGATTACGACATCGGGCAGTTCCTGCTGATAAATTTCGATGGCTTGCTTCATGCCAAATACTTCGCCTTGCGCTTTTGGAATCATCGCCAGATAACTCTCTGGATCGATATTCAGATTCCGTAGCTGAATCAGCTTAATGCCTGTTCTGCTGATGAACTCGATCATCGCTTCCATTTCCTCTTCGCGGTCAAACACGCCAGGGAAGCACAAGTAGTTAATGGACGTATACACACCCTTAGATGCAGCATACTCAGCAGAACGCGCTACATTTTCCAACGTGTAGTTGCGCGGGCGGTAGTAAGCATTATAGTGTTCGTCAATCGCACTGATAATACTCACGCGCATCAGATCAAGGCCAGCATCGACAATGCCTTTGATATGATCGGTCAAGCCCGCATTCGTATTGATGTTGATAAAGCCCATATCTGTCGTTTCCCGTACACGACGCATCGCTGGAACGATAATAGAAGCCATCGTAGAAGGCTCACCCTCACAACCCTGTCCAAAGCTGATGATGCTCTCCGGTGTCTTCAGGTGGTGCAGCATGACTTCCACCAGCTCGTCCTCTGTCGGTTTGAAATTCATCCGCGTCTGTGGAGAAGGGAAGCCACTGTCATCTGGTTGCTCGGAAATACAGCCGTAGCAACCGGCATTACAGGTGTAGGAAACAGGCAAGCTGCCTTCCCAGCGGTTGAAAAAGTTATTGGAGGCCGTTAAGCATTCGTATTCCAACGCACAGTGGGACAAATGGTTCAAAATGCGGTTTTGCGGAAACGTCTCCAACGTCTTTGCCACTCGCTGACGCAGTTCATCCATCGGGAAGTTCAACGGGTCCCATTTGTAAATATCGTCACTCGCCCGACCTGTTACCCAGAATCGGTTATCCTTCCAGACGACTGCGGAGTAGCCGAACAATGGCAGCTTGCTATCCTTGTTCGTTTTTACGTAGCCTGGCAGCAAGAGCCTTGTAATTCCTTGTGGCACAAGTGCGCCTACTGCTGTACAGCCATCCAACTTGACCATTTCACCCGTGTCCGGGTCCATTCCAATCGGCTCGGTGTCCGGTAAACTGACCAGCGTCGATCCTTCCGGGAGCGGGATCAGTTCTTCTTCCAGAATTTCTGTCAATATATCTCCGTTACGAGCCACTGCAAAAAGACCTGGGTGGTCGTATACATTGCCTTTTTCATCTGCGTAAACTAAATACATGGGAAAATCGCCTCGCTTCTTTGCTTTGCCCATTGTATCGCATTGAAAAAGCAATGTAAATTGTATAGGGTTACCTGCCAAGATAGGGAAGTGGATTGATCGGCACATCATCCTGTCGCACTTCAAAGTGCAAATGGTAGCCTGTAGAGTTACCCGTTTGCCCCATGTATCCCAATATCTCACCCGCTTCTACGGTTTGACCAGGTGATACCAGCAACAGACGCATATGGGCATAAAAGGTTTGCAAGCCATCACCGTGATCAATTACGACCATCCGCCCGTACCCTGATCGATTGGCGCCTGCCTCCACAACAACTCCTGCCCTCGCTGCCAAGATCGGGGTCTTTGATTCCTCTACGTTCCACAAATCCACACCCTTGTGTGCTTTTCCCCAACGCGCTCCAAATCCGCTTGTAATCGTAGCTTCTCTGACTGGCCAATTTAGACCGCCGCGAATTCTCGTGATGACTTGGCGACTTGCCGCTTGAACGGCACTTCGCTTCTGCTGAGGATCGTTACCCAACATCGGATTGCCTTTAGCGATGGGGACATACACGACCTGTCCTACATACAGGTTGTCCGACAGCCACTTTAGCAGCGGATTTCGTTCGATTAACGATTCCCGACTCACACCGTACCGCCTTGCTATGTAATCCAGCGTTTCTCCGCGTTTCACCATATGTCCGACTTCATCACGCTTGATGATTAGCTTCATGCCCACGCTTAGCAAATGGGGATTCGTAATGCTATTAGCCTCGACCAGATTTTTTAAAGAAAGACCGTAGCGCTGGGCAATACCGGATAGCGTATCTCCTTGCCGAACAGCGTACATCACTGAATTCCCTTTCGTTGCTGGTGCAGGTGAAGCCAGACTGGCATAGGGATTAAACGCTTGAAATAGCGCCTGCTCCACGACTGCTTTTTTCGCTTCCATCTGTGACTCCACCGGAGCGCTAACTTGCACGTACTCCACAAAGCATCTCCTCCTTCTTTTCCAGCTCCCTTCCTAACGGTATGCCAACGCCGCAAAAAAATGACGGTGAGTCATCATGAACTCACCGTCGTGCTAGCTGCTTTCCCTCTGCCCTGTTGCTTAGACTCAAGGGTTTGCAAAAATTCTTCATTTGTTTTTGTATCTGCCAACTTTTTAATAAAGGAGTCGACAAATTCGTTTGTTTCATTCATGTTCTTCCGGATCATCCACAGCTTATCCAGCTCTTCTTTGGTGAGCAGAAGCTCTTCGCGGCGTGTACCCGAACGGCGGATATCGATCGCCGGGAAAATTCTGCGCTCCGCAAGCTTGCGATCCAAATGAAGCTCCATGTTTCCGGTTCCTTTGAACTCCTCATAGATCACATCGTCCATACGAGAGCCGGTCTCAACCAAAGCAGTCGCCAAAATGGTCAAGCTGCCGCCTTCTTCAATGTTCCGCGCTGAACCAAAAAAGCGCTTCGGACGATGGAAGGCTGCCGGATCAATACCACCGGACAATGTTCGACCACTTGGTGGAATAACCAAGTTGTAAGCACGAGCGAGACGTGTAATGGAATCCAGCAGGATCACCACGTCTTTTTTGTGCTCAACCAATCGCTTCGCACGCTCCAAGACAAGCTCAGCAACTTTGATGTGATTCTCAGGCAACTCGTCAAAAGTCGAGGCAACTACCTCTCCTTTGACAGATCGCTGCATATCCGTCACCTCTTCCGGACGCTCATCAATGAGCAAGACAAACAAGTGGATATCCGGGCGGCTTTCGGTAATGCTGTTGGCAATCTCTTTGATCAGCATGGTTTTCCCCGCTTTTGGCGGAGCCACAATCAATCCACGCTGACCCAGTCCAACAGGAGAGAGAAGATCCATCAGGCGAGTGGAAACACGTGCAGGGGCTGTCTCCAGTACAAGCTTGGTTTGAGGATACAACGGTGTCAATGCGGGGAAATGAAGACGCTCTGCAGCTGTCTCAGGGTCTTCTCCGTTCACTGCCTCTACTTGAAGGAGTCCAAAATAACGTTCATTCTCCTTCGGTGGCCTTGCTTTTCCTGATACCACATCCCCCATCCGCAGATCAAAACGGCGAATCTGCGATTGGGAGATGTAGATATCTTCCGAGCTGGGGAGATAGTTAATAGGGCGAAGGAAGCCGTATCCCTCCGGCAATATTTCGAGAACCCCCTCCATAAACATGAGACCATCCCGCTCCGCACGTGCTCGAAGAATCGCGAAAATCAATTCCTTCTTCTTCAACTGGGAGTAGTACGGAATATGGTATTCCTTGGCCAGCTTATAGAGATCGGTCAGCTTCTTTTCTTCTAGTTCAGAAAGTAACATACATCCACCACTCTTTATTTACTCTTAAAAAAACCTAGCTCAACATATAAACGCGAAAACTTTTCCTTACAAACCGTTACTCAGGTTGCGTTCTAAGCGGTGGTTCCCTTCAATGAAACGTACCGTTCCGGTTTTCGCACGCATAACAACGGAATTAGTCGTCGCACGAGTTCCTTGGAAGCGAACCCCTTTGAGCAACTCGCCATCCGTCACACCTGTCGCTGCAAAAATGGCGTCATCACCTTTCACCAAGTCATCCATGAACAGGACTTGATGAGGGTTAGTCAATCCCATTTTGACACAGCGTTTAATCTCTTCTTCATTTTGCGGCAAGAGCTTGCCCTGGATTTCTCCCCCGAGGCATTTCAGAGCAACTGCTGCCAGAACACCTTCAGGAGCTCCTCCAGAACCGAACAAAATGTCTACACCTGTATCAGGGAATGCAGTGTTGATTGCAGCGGCTACGTCTCCATCTGAGATGAGGCGAATACGCGCGCCTGCCTCACGAATTTCGTGGATCACCTTAGAGTGGCGATCACGGTCAAGCACAATAGCAACCAAATCGCTGATATCTTTCCCCTGTGCCTGCGCTACCGCTTTCAGGTTATCACGAACCGGAGCGTTGATATCGACTTTGCCGACTGCTTTAGGCCCTACTGCCATTTTCTCCATATACATGTCAGGAGCATGCAACAAATTTCCTCGGTCTGCAATGGCAATGACCGAAATCGCTCCCCACGTACCTTTTGCAAGGATATTTGTTCCCTCCAAAGGGTCAACCGCCACATCGACTGCTGGAGCCACTCCCTGGCCCAGACGCTCACCGATGTACAGCATTGGCGCTTCGTCCATTTCGCCCTCACCAATAACTACGACGCCATCCATCGGCACTTTCATAAATTCATTGCGCATTGCGGTCGTTGCCGCATCGTCAGCCTCATCTTTTTTTCCGAGACCCATCCAACTGGCAGAAGCCAAAGCAGCGGCTTCAGTCACACGTACCAGTTCAAGTGTTAAACTGCGTTCCATTCTGGAAGACTCCTCTCCTGGTGATTGGTTAACGCTGGTGGTTTTCCATGCTCTGCAGGCCTACCCGAGTAATATCGGCTCCCAAGGATTGTAGCTTGCCCACCAAGTTTTCGTAGCCACGATCTATATGTTCGAGTCCTTCTAATTCTGTCGTGCCGTTCGTCGCCAAGCCGGCAATGAACAGAGCTGCTCCCGCACGCAAATCCGAAGCTACCACTTTGGCACCATTCAGTTTGCTTCCGCCTTCGATGACAGCGGATCTTCCTTCAATCTTCAAGGAAGCTCCCATACGGCGCAGTTCATCTACATGACGAAAACGCGAGCTGTAAATATTGTCCGTCACGATGCTTGAGCCTTTGGCAAGAGTCAGCAAGGTCGTGATCGGCTGCTGGAGATCCGTTGGAAAACCCGGATACGGACTCGTTTTCACGTCAATTGATCGATAAGCATCATGTCCGATGACTTGGATACTGTCATCCTCTTCTACCACTTGCACACCGATTTCGCGCAGTTTGGCCGTTACAGACTCCAAATGCTTTGGAATGACATTCTCCACCATCACATTGCCGTTAGTAGCTGCTGCCGCAATCATGTACGTCCCCGCTTCGATCCGATCGGGGATAATCGTATGACGGCATCCGCGCAAACGTTCTACGCCTTGAATGCGGATCATGTCCGTTCCGGCGCCTTTGATGTTTGCTCCCATATTGTTGAGCAAGGTCGCTACATCGACAATCTCAGGCTCGCGGGCAGCATTCTCAATAATTGTCACACCGTCTGCTTTGGCAGCAGCCAGCATAATGTTGATGGTGGCACCAACACTGACCAGATCGAGATAAATTCGTGCCCCCTGCAAACGTCCATTTTGGGCACGGATGGTCATGACGCCGTTTTTGTTCTCCACCTCGGCGCCCATCGCTTCAAAGCCTTTGATATGCAAATCTACTGGACGCGGGCCCAAATCACAGCCACCTGGCAAGCCAACCTGCGCTTCACCGAACTTGGCGAGCAAGGCTCCCCACAAATAGTACGAGGCGCGAAGCTTTTTGATACGACCATTTGGCATGAGCATCAGCTGCATCATGCGTCCATCAATTTCCATCCAATCTTCTTCGAACAGCACGTCAGCTCCCATTTCCTGCAAGAGCTCGTGATAGATACCTACATCCTGAATACGGGGGAGATTCTCAATAACAACGGGTCCATCTGCCAGCAACGCTGCTGGGATGAGTGCGACTGCGCTGTTTTTTGCTCCGCTGATGGTCACCGTCCCCGCGAGCGGTTTTCCACCGTTGATGATCAGCTTATCCATGCTTTGCTCTCCTCAGGCGTAATCGGGAAAGAAGCACCTTCCCCAATGGAAAAGGTGCTTGGACTTTCAACACGTGTCCTTATTTTTGCATACTTGCCCAGTCAGCGAGGAATTTCTCCAAGCCACTGTCTGTCAGTGGATGGGCAATGAGTTGTTTAAATACTTTCGCTGGAATGGTAGCGAAGTGAGAACCACGGCGTGCTGCCTCCGTTACGTGAACGGGATGGCGTACAGATGCCGCAATGATCTCGGTGTCGATACCGTGAACAGAAAAGATTTCAGCAATATCTTCGATCAATTGCATGCCATCTTGACCAATGTCATCCAGGCGTCCCAAGAACGGAGACACGAAGCTCGCACCTGCGCGCGCAGCCAAAAGTGCCTGGTTCGCAGAGAACACCAGTGTTACGTTTGTTCTGATTTTGCGTTTAGCAAAATACTTGGTTGCCTTCAAACCTTCTGCGGTCATTGGCAGCTTGATGACGATGTTTTTCGAAAGAGCAGCGAGCTTATCTCCCTCTTCGATCATGCCTTTTGCATCTGTACTGATGACTTCGGCACTGATCGGACCGTCAACAATATCGAGAATTTCTTTCAGGGTTTCTACAAAATCGCGTCCTTCTTTGGCAACCAGAGACGGATTTGTCGTTACGCCCGCCAAAACTCCCCATTCGTGAATCTCGCGGATTTCTTCAACGTTTGCTGTATCAATCAAAAAACGCATGATTATCCTCCCAGTTACGCGCGGTTGCTGCTTCCAAACAAGCGCATTTTTCCTTTTACTACTTCCTTGATCGCATCGCGAGCAGGGCTCAGGTATTTGCGTGGGTCGATCTCATTCGGCTTGGCAGCCAGCACTTTGCGAACTGTTTCTGTGCATGCGACTTGGCTTTCTGTATTTACATTGATTTTTCCTACGCCCAAACGGATGGATTCGATAATCGCTTCGTCTGGTACGCCGGAACCACCGTGAAGAACGATTGGCGCTCCAATGTTGTTCGCTACTTTTTCGATAATGTCGTAGCGGATTTTTGGAACTCCTTTGTACATACCGTGTGCTGTACCTACAGCAATCGCTACATAGTCTACTTTTGTTTCTTCCCAGAAGCGGATTGCTTCCTCAGGATTTGCCAGAGTAGCATCTTCCTCGTCAACAGACAGGTCGTCTTCTACCCCACCGATGGTACCGAGTTCACCTTCTACCGATACGCCAACAGCGTGAGCAGCCTCTACAACCTGTTTGGTCAGGCGAAGGTTATCTTCAAACGAATGATGGGAACCATCGAACATAACAGAAGAGAACCCAGCGCGAATGCACTTCATTACCATGTCGAAATTGCTACCATGGTCAAGATGCAAAGCAACAGGGACTCCTGCGCGTTCAGCAGCCACTTTTGCAATCGCTACTGTATAATCGATCCCCATGTATTTCAGTGCACCTTCAGAAACACCAAAGATCACAGGCGATTTTTCTTCCATCGCAGCTTCAGTAATCGCTTGAGTAAACTCCAGATTGTTCAGGTTAAATTGTCCGACGGCGTATTTATGCTTTTTGACGTCTTCGGTAAAAGCGGTCATAGGTACCAGTGGCATTTTGTAAATCCTCCTCTAGCAGACTTCAGTCATGTGGCTTATTATACCACAGACAAGCATTTGTTAACAGGGACGCTTGTACCCTGACCTTAGCAGTCAAGTCCTAACAAGCTAATTGCTGATGTACCGCCATTCGTAGTTCATCGATATCAAATGGCTTTGTAAAATGAGTCAATGCTCCTAGTTGTGTTGCTTCTTTGATCATGTCCAGCTCTCCGTAAGCTGTCATCATGATGACTTTGATTTCCTGATTGATCTTCTTGATGTGTTTCAAGATCTCAATACCATCCATCCCAGGGATCTTCATGTCGAGGATAACCAAATCTGGCGATTCTTTTTCCACGATTTCCAATGCCATTTTCCCGTTTGCTGCCTGAAAGGTCTTGTACCCTTCTTTTCCCAGCACCTCATACAGTAAAATGCGAATCCCATACTGGTCATCCACAACCAGTACCTTTTTATCTTGTTTGTCGAACATTCTGATTCCCCCCTGACGAATGCGTTTTCTTAATTAATATGGGTTCGCCTAAAATCAGGAAACTCCTTCACCTTTTTTGCTGAACATCCGCTTAAAATTTCCCATAAGCCTCATTTCGAGTATAATGGGAAAAACCAATTTCCCCTACACACAAGGAGCCAGATACTTACTATGGATGCTCTGTGGCTAATTTGCTTGTTAACATTTATTATCCATACGACAGAGACACTTACCTACGGAATCCGTTTTGCAGGGGTACAAACGGGCAGGATAGCTGTAGCGATGTCTTTGGTCGGGATCGTATTACTCCTCTCCCGTACTTCCAACCTGATTCAAGGACCATTCACTGGAGGATTGATGGATCAAGCCGCGATTGAGCACTTTGATCCTAGCACACAATTGCACGTGATTATTGCAGCGTCCTCACTCGGAACCTTGGCGGCTATCGTACTGTTTCCCACTTTTGTCCAAATATCGAAGCGAATGATCTCGCACTTGGAATTAGCGGGCTCGATTCCGCAAATGATTCGCACGGCAGTTACTGTTGAAACTATTCGACGTGTTCACCATCATGTCCGGATTCCTAGCTGGCAAGCCATCTCACGGTTTCGAATCAAAGGCGTTCCCAAACGATTACTGTTATTAAATGCATTGGGGACAGCCATCTACACAAGCAGCGTACTGTCCGTGTTGTACGCGACATTACTAGCCCCGGAATACAAAGCAACCGTTTTGATGTCTTCTGGATTAATCAACGGTTTTGCCACGATTTTCATGACGATTCTGGTAGACCCGCAAATTGCCCTTTTGACAGAAAAAGCAATGCAAGGGAAAACCACGCAGCAATCGATTCGTGACATGTACCTGTGGCTGATGATCTCACGTTTTATCGGAACGATTTTGGCTCAATTCCTGCTCATTCCGGCCGCCTACTGGGTAGCCTGGCTATCGCCCTTGTTCCATTGATCTGCTTTTAAAAGCACAAGACGCACCTGCGACTTTACATCGCGGGTGCGTCTTTCTATTTATCGACCTATGTTATTTGTTCAGGTTCAGGGAAGCCTTCACGAAGTCACGGAACAGTGGCTGTGGACGGTTCGGACGGGATGTGAACTCCGGATGGAACTGAGTCGCTACATACCATGGATGTTCAGGAACTTCCACGATTTCAACCAGACGACCATCTGGAGTTGTACCCGCAAAACGCAAGCCCAATTGCGCCAATTGATCACGGTATTCGTTGTTCACTTCATAGCGATGACGATGACGCTCATATACCAGGGTACTTCCGTATGCAGCCTCAGTCAGCGTGCCTTCTTCCACTTTGGTTGGACCGAGACCCAGACGCATGGTACCGCCCTTGTCCTCGATATCTTTTTGCTCTGGCAAGAGGTCAATAACCGGATACGCTGTATTCGGGTTGATCTCGGAGCTGTTTGCGCCGTCCATACCCGCTACGTGGCGAGCGAACTCGATCACAGCGATTTGCATACCCAAGCAAATTCCGAGGAATGGCACTTTATTTTCACGAGCATAGCGTGTAGCGATGATTTTACCTTCGATACCACGATCACCAAAGCCGCCAGGTACGAGGATACCATTTACATCACCGAGCAGTTCGCCAACATTTTCTGGCGTAACTTCTTCCGCGTGTACCCATTTGATTTCTACTTTGGAGTCGCTCGCATAGCCACCATGGTACAGCGCTTCTGCTACGGACAAGTACGCATCATGCAATTCTACATATTTACCAACGATTGCAATGGTAGTCGTTTTGGACAAGTTTTTGATTTTCGATACGAGTGATTTCCACTCTGTCATATCCGCTTCTTGGCAAGTCATACCCAAGTGACGGCATACATAATCGTCCAATCCTTGTGCTTGCAATTGCAGTGGTACATCGTAAAGGCTATCCGCGTCTACACATTCCACTACCGCGTTTTTATCGATATCACAGAACAGAGCCAACTTGTCTTTCATTTCTTGCGTCATCGGTTGCTCGGTACGAGTCACGATCACATTTGGTTGAATACCCAAGCTGCGCAGTTCTTTCACGCTGTGTTGCGTAGGCTTAGTTTTCATTTCACCTGCTGCCTTGATATATGGTACCAGGGTTACGTGAATGTACATGACGTTTTCACGACCGATGTCACTTTTGATCTGGCGGATGGATTCAAGGAATGGCAAGCTCTCGATATCCCCAACAGTTCCACCGATCTCGGTAATCACTACATCTGCCCCGGTTTCACGACCTGCACGGAAAATGCGATCTTTGATTTCGTTCGTGATGTGAGGAATAACTTGAACGGTTCCTCCCAAATAGTCGCCACGGCGTTCTTTGGCGATGACAGTCGAGTAAATTCTACCAGTTGTCATATTGGAGTTAGCGCTCAGGTTGATATCGATAAAGCGCTCATAGTGGCCCAAGTCCAGGTCTGTTTCCGCACCATCGTCCGTTACGAAAACTTCCCCGTGTTGATACGGGCTCATCGTTCCCGGGTCAACGTTGATGTATGGGTCACACTTCTGGATGGTTACCTTCAGACCCCTATTTTTCAAGAGTCGGCCCAGAGAAGCCGCTGTAATTCCTTTTCCCAACGAGGATACAACCCCGCCTGTCACAAAAATATACTTCGTCATCGTTACGTCCCCTCTTTCCCTCACCCTTAAGTAGTTATAAAAATCGAATGAAGACGGCTCCAAAAAAAAAGAAAAACAAAAGCGAGTCCTATCCCGTAAAGAAATGGGGTAGGGGCACTTTTGTTTTATAGTTTCCCATATTTGATCCTTCTTCATGTGAAGCCCAAGGAGTATTTTATCTGTCCCTTAAGCGGAAGTCAAGGACCTATTTCTCTTCTTCTTCGTCGAGCTCGTCGTCAGATTCCTCTTCCGCAAGCTCTTCGTCCTCTTCGAACATTTCATCATCTTCGTCTTCAAGTTCTTCCTCGTCGATTTCTCCATCGATTTCTTCTTCTTCGATTTCAGAATCTTCGTCGACGAATTCCTCTTCGTCCTCAAAGATAACAACATCGTCTTCTTCGTATTCTTCGACACCTTCGTCTTCGGAATCGTAATCGTCGAAGTCGTCTTCCGTGACGATTTTCTTCTTCTTTGTTCCGCCACCCTCTTGGGTTTCTTCCACGGTGTCGGTTGGGTACCAGCGTTTCAATCCCCATACGTTGTCACCGAGGCACACGAAACGGCCATCGATGTTAATTTCTGTGTATACTTGCGCGATGATTGCCATGAGTTGTTCATCTGTCAGCTTGCGCACTGCAACCAGTTCATTCATCAGCTCGCGGAAGTTGTAAGTGCGGTTAGTTTCACGCAAAATTTCATACGCAATGTCAACTAACGCCATCTCACTCAGTTTCTCGGAATCAATATGAGCAAACAATTGACTCACTCAGGGCACGTCCTTTCCATATGAAAACGATTGATTTGAATACTGACCCGGTGCCCTGTTCGGGGGACGCAGGCTTGTATAAGTCATTCATAAATGATATCGATTTCTTTGATTGTACATCGTACAACATAAGAAGGCTATCATACAGTATTCCTTATTTTAGACGAAAATGCAAGGCTTTCAAACAGGGGCTGACTAATTCTTGTCGACACCAAAACCAAAGACATCCCTCGGCAAACGCTACCGAGGGATTTGTCTTACATATTTCTGCGGTATTGGCCGCCCACTTCATACAGAGCAGCACTGATTTGTCCAAGCGACGCTACTTTTACCGTTTCCATCAGCTCGGCAAAGATGTTCTCTCCCGCCATGGCCACTTCCTGTAGGCGCTGCAGCGCAGTCGCTGATGCATCCTTGTGGCGCTCCTGGAATGCACGGAGATTTATGATTTGCTGTTCTTTTTCCTCTTCGGTAGCCCGAGCCAATTCAATCTCGTAATCATCCTCAGATGCATTCGGATTAACGAACGTGTTTACCCCAATAATTGGCAGCTCGCCCGTATGCTTTTTCATTTCGTAATACATGGACTCGTCTTGAATTTTGCCGCGCTGGTATTGAGTCTCCATCGCCCCCAGCACGCCTCCGCGAGAACTGATCCGCTCGAACTCTTGCATAACTGCCTCTTCTACCAGATCAGTCAACTCATCGATGATGAATGCCCCTTGAAGCGGGTTCTCATTTTTGGCGAGTCCCATTTCCTTGTTGATGATCATCTGAATCGCCATTGCCCGTCGCACAGAGTTCTCCGTCGGGGTCGTAATCGCTTCGTCATATGCATTCGTATGGAGAGAATTACAGTTGTCGTAAATGGCAATCAAAGCCTGCAAGGTCGTTCTGATATCGTTGAAATCCATCTCCTGCGCGTGCAAGGAACGACCGGACGTCTGGATGTGGTACTTCAGCTTTTGGCTGCGGTCATTTGCACCATAACGATTCTTCATCACGGTTGCCCAAATCCGGCGAGCCACACGTCCAATCACGTTGTATTCCGGATCGAGACCATTAGAGAAGAAGAAGGACAGGTTCGGCGCAAAATCATCGATGTTCATGCCGCGGCTTAAATAATACTCAACATAGGTAAATCCGTTAGACAGCGTAAACGCAAGCTGCGTAATCGGATTCGCCCCCGCCTCCGCAATATGATAGCCGGAAATGGACACAGAGTAGTAGTTCCGCACTTTCTGGTCGATAAAATACTGCTGGATATCCCCCATCATCCGCAAGGCAAATTCTGTCGAGAAGATACACGTATTTTGCCCCTGATCCTCTTTCAAAATATCTGCCTGAACGGTTCCACGAACAGTCGACAGCGTGTACGCTCTGATTTGCTTCGCTTCGTCCTCGGTAGGCTGACGCCCTTCTTTTTGGACAAAAGCATTCAGCTGCTGCTCAATCGCCGTATTCATGAACATGGCCAAAATCATTGGCGCAGGACCGTTGATGGTCATGGACACGGAAGTGCTAGGTGCACAAAGATCAAAGCCGGCGTACAGCTTTTTCATGTCATCCAGCGTGCAAATGCTGACCCCACTCGTACCGATTTTCCCGTAAATGTCCGGGCGGTAGTCAGGGTCCTCACCATACAGCGTAACCGAGTCAAAAGCCGTACTGAGTCGCTTCGCTTCATCATTTTGAGACAGGAAGTGGAAGCGTCTGTTCGTCCGCTCTGGAGTACCTTCGCCTGCAAATTGTCGTTTGGGGTCTTCTCCCTCGCGTTTAAACGGAAATACTCCTGCTGTATACGGGAATTCACCTGGAACATTTTCTTTTAACGACCACTTTAAAATCTCGCCCCAATCCTCGTAATCAGGGACGGCTACTTTTGAAATACGTGTACCCGACAAAGATTCGCTGAACAGCTTGGTAACCAATTCCTTGTCGCGAATTTTCGTGACGAATTGATCCTTCCGATATGCTTCCTTAAGCTTGGGCCAATTTTCTAGAATACGCCGGCACTCCGGATGCAGTTTTTCTTCAAAGAGAACGATTTGTTTATCGAGTACCGCTGCCAACTCGGGAGCTACAGAATCTCCCGAGGCAAGCACCGTCTCCTTTGCGCCCTGCAACTGGAACAGCTTGCGTGCAATTAACGACTGCTCTTCGGCATAGGCACGGTATTGGCGGACGGTATTGGCAATGTCTTGCAAATAATTGATTCTCTCTGTCGGAATCAACGAAGTTTTATGAATCTTTACGGGAGTCGTATCCAAATACTCTACAGACCAGTCAACGCCAGTCTTTTCTACAATTCGATGCATCAAGGCAGCAAACAACACATTCGTTCCCGGATCGTTAAACTGGCTCGCAATCGTACCATACACAGGAACCTTCTCATCCTGCAGCTCAAAAAGCTGGTGATTGCGTCGATATTGCTTGCGAACCTCGCGAAGAGCGTCCTCTGAGCCTTTGCGCTCAAATTTGTTGATCGCGATCACATCAGCAAAGTCGAGCATATCAATCTTTTCCAGCTGGGACGGTGCCCCAAATTCACTGGTCATGACGTACATGGAGACGTCGCACACTTCTGTGACCTGCGCATCACCCTGACCAATTCCGCTCGTTTCCACAATAATCAGATCAAAATGGGCAGAACGCGTTACTTGAATCGCATCTTTTAAGGCAGCAGACAGCTCCATGCCCGATTTGCGGGTGGCGAGACTGCGCATATAAACCCGCGGTGTCGAATTGGCATTCATGCGGATGCGGTCACCAAGTAACGCTCCGCCTGATTTTTGCTTGGATGGATCGACAGACAAGATCGCAACCGTCTTGTCAGGATAAGTGCGAATAAATCGACGAACAAGCTCATCAGTCAATGAGCTTTTTCCTGCTCCACCCGTACCTGTAATCCCTAATACCGGAATGGCTGAATCGACTTCCACTAAACTTTCACGGAGAGGTTCTGTCCATACGGACTGGTCCACTGCATACTCTGCAACGGAAATCAGTCTAGCAATCGCCTGATGGTTTTGCTCACGCAAGCCTGCTACTTCTTCCCCCAGCTGCTTAACGGTTGGGAAATCGCTACGTCTGATCATGTCATTGATCATGCCCTGCAAGCCCAATCGTCTGCCATCATCTGGCGAATAAATTTTACAGACTCCGTACTCTTCTAATTCCCGAATCTCGCGTGGAACGATAACGCCGCCACCGCCGCCAAAAACACGGATATGCTCTGCTCCCCGCTCGCGTAATAGATCAATTACGTATTTGAAATACTCCACATGACCGCCTTGGTAGGAGCTGATGGCAATCCCTTGCACATCCTCCTGAACAGCGGCTGTTACAATATCATCAACAGAGCGGTTATGTCCGAGATGGATGACCTCTACTCCCGACGATTGTAAAATACGGCGCATGATATTGATCGAGGCGTCGTGACCGTCATACAGACTAGCTGCGGTCACAAAGCGAACCTTGTTTTGCGGACGATACACTTCTGTTTCCATCGTTCCACTCTCCTTTTCATTAAGTTTAAAAAGGAGGAAAAACAGTGCCAAGCAGATCAAGGCGCGGTAGACGCGAGGTATGCTTGGCACTCTATGTTTCCCCAGACTTTTTAAACTCTCCTCTTAATCGGAGACACTGATATCACGAAGCAGAAGCGCGATCTGCTTCTCTGTGTACTCCTCAATGGTATAGTGCTTTTTCAATGCCCAACGGCGGAAGACCCACATTTCGCCCAGTACCATGATATTGTCCGCCATCAGCTTGACGTTCTTCTCGTCAATGCGCAGTGAACCATCGGCAATCCCTTTTTCCAGGATTTCGACGAAAATATGCGAAATGGCTTCTTCACGCCCCAACACGTAGCGGAGTGTTTCTTTTGGCAATGATTTGGCTTCCTGATAAATAAGCAAAACACGGTCGCTCATCTGATCCATCACGCGGATCAGGCTCTTTAGTGCTATCTTTAATGTTTTCAAGCCAGTTCCGTTGAAATTGATCGCTTCACGCAAACGCGTCTCCATCTCCGCATGAATGGCATCACAAACAAGGTAGAGCACGTCTTCTTTTGACTCAATATACTCGTACAACGTACCAATACTAAATCCAGACGCTCGGGCAATCTCCCTTGTCGTCGTTTTATGAAAACCTTTATTAATGAAGAGATGAACGGCAGCCTCAATAATCTGCTCTCGTCTTCTCTCGATCAGTTTTGGGTCCTTTACCAGGGACGGTATCGCTTTTCTCTTATCAGACACTCCAAAATCCACCTTTCCAACCGACTGAGCGTTTGGTCAGACGCCTCATAGAAAAGAAGGCGCAAACACTCTACTTTTGTATCATTCGCAGATCATTATACGCGAGTAAGAGCACAAAGCCAAACTTTTCTTTTCTATGTGTGTAATCGTGTTGGAAGACTGGACAGTTTCCTACTCTTTTAGCAGGAAATTGCTGATCACGACACGTTGGATTTCATTGGTTCCTTCATAGATTTGTGTAATTTTGGCATCACGCATGAAGCGTTCCACAGGATACTCCCGCGTGTAGCCGTAACCCCCGAAAACTTGAACAGCCTCGGTTGTTACTTCCATTGCTGTATCTCCTGCAAAAACTTTGGACATCGCAGATGCTTTTCCATATGGTAGGCCTTGATCCTCCAACCACGCTGCTTGGTAAGTGAGCAAACGGGATGCCTCGATCTTGGTTGCCATGTCTGCCAGCTTGAACTGGATTGCCTGCAAGGAAGAGATAGGCTTGCCGAACTGAATGCGTTCTTTGGCATAGTTCCGCGCCTGCTCATATGCACCTTGTGCAATTCCCAATGCTTGAGCGGCAATACCGTTTCTTCCACCGTCCAACGTCATCATCGCAATTTTGAAGCCTTGGCCTTCTTCGCCCAGCCTGTTTTCTACTGGCACGCGTACATCTTCAAAATTGACCGCAAGTGTTGGCGAGGAACGGATACCCAGCTTCTTCTCCTTTTTCCCCATTGTGAAGCCGTCCATGCCTTTTTCTACGATGAAAGCGGTGATGCCTTTATGGTTCAATTCTGGTTGGGTAACCGCGAATACGATGTAGATTTCTGCTTCGCCCGCATTGGTAATGAAAATTTTGGTGCCATTTAAAATGTAGTGATCACCATCGCGTACGGCTGTCGTGCGCATTCCAGCAGAATCGGAGCCAGATCCCGCCTCGGTCAAACAGTACGCGCCCATCTTCTTACCTTCTGCTAATGGACGCAAAAACTTTTGTTTTTGCTCCTCTGTCCCGAATTTGTAAATCGGCCAACTCGCCAAGGAAACATGTGCGGACAGCGTCACTCCGATGGAAGCATCCACACGGGAGAGTTCTTCCACGGCAATGACGTAGCTCAGGTAATCTGCACCTGCTCCGCCGTATTGTTCCGGCCAAGGAATGCCTGTCAGTCCAAGCTCAGCCATTTGCTCAAATATGGAACGATCAAAGCACTCTTCTTCGTCGCGCTCGGCTGCTGTCGGAGCTACTTGATTCTCTGCAAAGTCGCGAATCATTTTGCGCATCATGTCATGTTCTTCCGTCAGTTGGAAATTCATATGGATCACTCCCCCATGTCTTTTTCATCTGTCTATTTAATCAGCAAGCAAATGCTTGGCGATAACGATTCGTTGAATTTCGTTGGTGCCCTCATAGATTTGCGTTACTTTCGCATCTCGGAATAGACGCTCGACCGGATATTCTCGGGTGTAGCCATAGCCGCCAAAGATTTGTACGGCTTCTGTAGCGAGCTCCATCGCGGAGTCTGTGGCAAAACGCTTTGCCATCGAGGCTTCCATCCCACAAGAAATACCTTGGCTGCGCAACCACGCCGCTCGGTATACCAGCAACCGGGCTACCTCTGCTTTCGTCGCCATGTCAGCCAACTTGAAGGCAATGGCTTGCTGCTTGGCAATCGGTTGTCCGAACTGCTTACGTTCCCGCGCGTACTCTGTCGCATACTCCACTGCCGCCTCGGCAATCCCGAGTGCCTGTGCCGCAATCCCGATTCGACCGGAATCCAGATTCGCCATTGCGATACAGAAGCCTTCCCCTTCTTGACCCAACAGGTTGGCAGCTGGTACACGCGCATTGTCGAATACGAGCTCTGTCGTATAGGAACCGTGAAGTCCCATCTTCTTTTCTTTTTTCCCAACCGTGAAGCCCGGTGTATCCTTGTCTACGATAAAGGCCGATATTCCCTTGGTTCCTTTTGTAGAGTCGGTTACGGCAAATGCGATATACGTATCTGCCTCCCCACCGTTTGTGATGAACACTTTGTTTCCGTTCAGGATGTACTCATCGCCTTTTTTCACGGCTGTGGTTCGAATACTGCTCGCATCAGAACCTGCATGCGGCTCGGTCAAGGCAAAAGCCCCGAGGTATTCCCCACTCGCAAGCTTGGTCACGTATTTGCGTTTTTGCTCCTCGGTACCGAAGTAGAGAATCGGGTTCGTCCCGACGGAGGTATGCACGGACAAAATGACGCCTACTGTCGCACTCACTTTGGAAATCTCGTGAATGGCCAAAATGTAGGAAATAAAGTCCGCCCCTGCTCCTCCCCACTCTTCGGCGATCGGAATGCCCATGAGCCCCATCTCGCCCATCTTTTTTAAGATATGACGCGGGAACTGGTCCGTCTCTTCCATCACAGGGATGAAAGGTGCGATCTCTTTCTGGGCAAAGTCTCGCACCATGCGGCGCATCATCTCTTGCTCTTCGTTCAATCGAAAATCCATGTCCGTCCTACCTTTCTGCAAAGTTCCACTGTTAGTTATACACGTAGAAACCACGACCGGATTTTTTGCCTAGCCATCCTGCTTTGACGTACTTGCGCAGTAATGGGCATGGGCGGTATTTCGAATCACCGAACCCTTCGTGCAGTACCTCCATAATGTAGAGGCAAGTGTCCAGCCCGATGAAATCAGCCAACTGAAGTGGCCCCATCGGATGGTTCATACCTAGCTTCATGACTTCATCAATCGCTTCCGGTGTTGCAACTCCTTCGTACACACAATAAATCGCTTCATTCAGCATTGGCATCAGTACCCGATTGGACACAAACCCAGGGAAATCGTTTACGCTCACAGGCACTTTGCTCATTTGTTTGGACAAATCTTCTGTCAGCTGATAAACCTCATCGGATGTTTGCAGGCCGCGGATGATCTCAACCAGCTTCATCACGGGAACAGGGTTCATGAAGTGCATGCCGATTACTTTTTCCGGGCGCTTCGTAACTGCTGCAATCTCGGTAATCGGCAGCGAAGATGTATTGCTCGCGAGCACCGTATGCGGCGGACATACCTCGTCCAGCTTGGAAAAGATTTGCGTTTTCACCGCCATGTTTTCCGTCACCGCTTCTACCACAAAATCTGCTTCAGACGCATCGGCCAGATCAGTAGACAGCGTCAGACGTCCGAGAATCGCTTCCTTTTCCGCTTCGCTGAGCTTGCCTTTTTCCACGTTGCGCGACAAGTTTTTTGTAATCGTAGCAAGACCGCGTTCCACAAATGCTTGCTGGACGTCGTTCAGAAATACACGAAAGCCAGCTTGAGCCGCTACCTGGGCAATCCCACTGCCCATCTGTCCTGCCCCAATGACCATAATCGTTTGTACGTTCATGTAAAAAGGCCTCCCTTACTCTACTTTAATCAAGATGGCGTCACCCTGTGCGGCACCACTGCAAATTGCCGCGACCCCTAAGCCGCCGCCTCGTCTTTTCAATTCATAAGCAAGGTGCATAATGATCCGAGCACCACTCGCACCAATCGGGTGTCCGAACGCAATCGCTCCCCCGTTTACATTCACTTTCTCTGCGTCCCAGCCAACGATTTTGCCACTGGTCAAAATGACAGCAGCGAAGGCTTCATTTACCTCGAACAAATCGATTTCAGATAGGGAAACTCCCGTCTTTTCCAAGAGCTTGTTAATGGCAAGCCCCGGAGTTGTCGCGATATAAGGTGCATCTGCGCCGACCTCGGCGTGACCAAGAATCGTCGCAAGCGGCTTGATACCCAGTTGCTGCGCTTTTGCATCCGACATCAACACCATCGCTGCCGCTCCGTCGTTGATTCCTGGAGCATTGCCTGCCGTGATCGTTCCGTCCTTTTTGTACACGGGAGGCAGCTTCGCCAATCCTTCCTCGGTGGTATCTGGACGCGGTCCTTCATCCACGATTACTTGCAGCGGCTCCCCTTTTCTTTGCGGAATGGAAACCGATACTAGCTCTTCGGCAAAAAGTCCTTTTTCCATCGCTTGAGCAGCTCTCTGCTGACTGCGCAGTGCCCACGCATCCTGCTCTTCTCGCGTAATCCCGTTCTCTTCCGCCACATTGCTGCCGTGAACAGCCATCGGTACTTGATCAAACGGACATGTGAGACCGTCGTACATCATAAGATCGCGAACCGTCGCATCTCCCATCCGCATTCCGTATCTGGCATCTGGCAATGCATACGGTGCGTTGCTCATGCTCTCCATGCCGCCAGCGATGATGATTTCTCCATCTCCTGCGCGAATGATCTGGTCCCCCAACGTCACTGCACGCATCCCGGACGCACATACCTTGTTAATCGTCTCGCTCGCTACATTCCATGGCAAACCAGCCTTACGAGCCGCCTGGCGTGAGGGCACCTGACCCGCACCTGCCTGCAAGACCATGCCCATAATCACTTCGTCTACCTGTTCGCCAGAAATGCCAGCGCGATCTACGGCTTCCTGGATCACGATGGAGCCGAGCTCTACTGCCGATAGCGCTTTCAAAGATCCACCAAACTTACCAAACGGGGTACGCGCTGCCCCTACAATGACTGTTTTCATCGAATGACCTCCATTCGGATGATTTTCACATCAACAAAAACTAAATTGATCGAGCGTTCGTTCACTTTGCATACTTTTATTTTGCCGTCTTCCGTACGAATAGTCAATCAATAATGAAAAAAAGAACAGCCTGACTTTTGGGAGAGTCAGGCTGTTCTTGCTACTTCTGCGGTCTCCATCTTACTTTCCAGATGCCCTGGTCGTCTTGCCGCATAATATATCCCGTTGTATCGGGGCCTTTATCCTTGTACTCAATCCAGACAATTGTTTCGTCGTCTTTATGTTCAACCCACATTTTGCTCCCCAACTCCATCATTTTTTTATTGCTTCTCCAGAAATTTCGTTCTCTAGCCGGATCTTTCTTCACTTCTTCCAAATATTGCTCGAATGTCGGCTTCTCCACACCTTCATCCACGATACGCAAGGCGTACTGCATTTCGAGCTGTCCATCTTGAACTGCTCTTACATAAAGCTTCACGATGTCACTCGGAGACAGCCCACGTAATAGCTCATCCTTTTTTTCATACATGTAATTGAAATAACGATCCTCTTCCTCCGGCTTTAAATCGAATATGGACGAAGCGACAGGGTTCCCGGTACCGCCTTGGTTCAAATCCACAATATCTTCTTGGATGGTCCCGTTGCTGTTCAATTTGAGTAGATAGACGTCTTTGCCTTGGACATAGCTTACGGTATACCAATGAAGCTTTTTATCCTTCCATCCAACTAACATCTCCAAGCCCACGTCTCTTTTTAACAGACCTTCTGTTTCGATCATCGCCCAGTCTTTTCGTTTATACCCTTCTTTTGCGAAAATCGAATAGCCCCAATACTCATCTGCACCATCGTCCCCGCCGGCTCCGTAATCATCCATGGCTGTGTAAGTCATCGAAACTTTGTCTTTGATTTGATCTTGTGTCATCCCAACACGCAAGACACCGACGATTTCATCCACCGTTTCCATAATCGCCTGATCATCAGAGGCAGGGTGCGCCTTTGGATCGGGCTTTTGATGGGTACCTGGCTCGGCAGACGTTCCGTTCGGCGTATGTGTACTCGTGCTTTCCTTTTGCAGTAGATAAGGAGTAAACCCGATGACAAGCACAACCGCGACAAGCGCAGCGCTTATGGGGTAGGTGAACCGAAACCTTCTCTTGCTTTTCTTCTCCACATTCATGCGAATCCGCTCCTCCAAGCCAGTCGTATCTTCCATTCCATGCAACAACGTTCGGTCAGCCGTTTCCTTGAATTCCGCCAGCCATTTATCCAGGTTCATTCGATTCCCTCCTTTTCCAGCAGCGCTTTGAGCTTTTGACGTGCCCTGTGCATTTTTGTATAAATAGCACCTGAGGTCGTATCCAAAATGACCGCGATCTCCTCAACGGACAACTCCTCGTAGTAGTGAAGGACAATCAATTGACGATAGCTATGCGGCAGCTTCATGACGAGATGGGCAAAACGGGTGCGAAGGTCATTTTGCAAAACGGCCGACTCTGCTCCCTCGACTACCTCTATGTCCACTTCCGGTTTGAAAAACAGGTGACGGAACGACCACGAGCGCAGGTGTTTTTTCGCTTCGTTGACGGCAATTCGGTACACCCATGTTTGCATCGAGCTCTCTTGGCGGAATTTCCCCAAGTTTTTGTAAGCTAACAGGAACACTTCCTGTGTAATATCCTCTGCCAGACTGCGGTCCTTGACCATCAAATATACGAGTCGCAACACCTTTTTCAAATAGTGCCGGATCAATTCATCAAATAATGCCTCTTTTGTTTTGGTTAAGCCTTTCTCTGCAAGCTCCAGCTTCCTCACTCCCTTCCCACTCCTTTAGATTCAGCTGGCTCCTCTATCTTACAGTTTTTTGCAAAAAAATAATGCGCAAGCCTCGACGCTTGATCAGCACCGAGACTTGCGCATGGTATGAATCTATATGGCGTCTGCGAGAATTTCCGCGACGTCACGTGTTTTGACGTGATCTTCCTGCTCTTTGGTCTTGATTCCGTCGTTCATCATCGTCAGGCAGTATGGGCATGCACTGGCGATTTCCGTCGGCTTGACCTCTAGAGCTTGCTCCGTACGTGTGACGTTCACACGCGAGCCCTCATGTTCCTCCATCCACATCAAGCCGCCGCCCGCTCCACAGCACATACTGTCGCAACCGCTCCGCTTCATTTCAACCACTTCTACACCAGGAATGGCTTCGAGAATCACGCGTGGCTTGTCGTAAATTTCGTTGTAGCGGCCCAAGTAGCAGGAATCGTGGTAGGTGATGCGTTCCTTGACTTCCTTGGTTGGCTTCAATTTGCCTTCTTTCACCCATTCCGCCAACAGCTCAGAGTGGTGGTACACCTCTGCATTCAGCCCAAACTCGGGATATTCGTTCTTAAACGTATTGTACGCATGCGGGTCACATGTCACGATTTTTTTGACTTCATATCCTTCAAACAAGGCGATATTTTCTTGGGCCAGCTGCTGGAACAAGAACTCGTTACCAATGCGGCGAGCCGTATCGCCAGAGTTCTTTTCCTCGTTGCCCAGAATGGCGAACTTCACGCCTGCTTCGTGCATGAGCTTTACAAATGCCTGCGAAATTTTTTGGCTACGCAAGTCAAATGATCCCATCGATCCTACCCAGAACAAGTACTCGAATTCCTCGACCTGCTTCACAGTTGGCACCTCGTACTCACCGTTCAGACCTTCAATCCATTTCGTCCGGTCTTTGCGGTTGATTCCCCACGGGTTGCCCTGACGCTCGATATTGTTCAAGGCGCGCTGCGCTTCTGCTGGCATGCTGCCTTCTGTCATGACCAAGTAGCGGCGCATATCGATGATTTTATCTACGTGCTCGTTCATCACCGGGCATTGGTCTTCACAGTTGCGACAGGTCGTACAAGCCCATAGCTCCTGCTCGGTAATGACATCGCCAATCAAGCTTTTTTCATAGACCGCAGTTGCTCCTTCCGCTGTCGCCGCTACTTCAGATGCTTGGATTGCAATCTGGTTGGCAGTCGTCTGCGAAAAAGCGAAGCTCGGCATCCATGGCGTACGCGATGTCACCGACGCACCTTTTTCGGTCAAATGGTCGCGCATTTTCGTAATCAAGTCCATCGGGGAAAGCATTTTTCCCGTTCCAGAGGCCGGGCACATATTCGTGCAGCGACCGCACTCCACACAAGCGTACAAGTCGATGAGCTGCGTTTGTGTAAAATCCTCGATTTTGCCGACACCGAATTCTTCCTGCGTCTCGTCCTCGAAGTTAATACTGGTCAGCTTGCCTGGCGGGTCCAGCTTCTTGAACCAAACATTGACGGGCGCAAACAGCAAATGCGCGTGCTTGGACTGTGGCACATATACCGCAAAGCCGAGCAAAATGATCAGATGCAGCCACCAGAAAACGTAAAAGCCTACCACTGCCCCCGTTGTCCCTACTCCAATCGCAGAAAGTACAATAGCGAAAACAGATGAGATCGGAGCGAACGCCGACGGCTCATGTCCGAGCCAAATTTGTTCAAAAGCGAGCGAGAGCAACACAGTCGCCATCAGGGAGGATATCAGCAAGAGGACGATTCCCGATTTGAAGCCGCGCTTCAGACGCTTGAGCTTTTCGATATAGCGGCGGTAGAAAGCGTAGCCCACCGCAGCCAAGATGAGAAACGTGGTGATCTCCTGCATGACGGAGAAGTATTTGTGTGCGCTACCAAAAGGAAGCTCGTAGCCTTTCGAAAGCCCTTTGATAACCAGCTCAATGGCTCCGAATTGCAGAGTGATAAAGCCGTAAAACATCACGACGTGCATCACGCCGCTCTTTTTGTCCTTCAGCAGCTTCTTGTGGAAAATGACGTTGTCCAGCATCAGATTGATGCGTGCCCCAAAGTCATTTTTCACTTCCGGCTTTTTCCCCAGCTTGATAAACAAGTATCTGCTGTACACGACATGCCCGGCTAAATACAGCCCGTAAGCAAGAACCAGGAAAAAGGCGATCAAATTAATGAGTGCCAGCATGTTTTCTACTCCCCTCTATTGCGAGTTTTCTTTGGACGTGGAAATCGTTTTTTCTATCTTATCAGAATCATGGAAATAAATGAATGAGTATTCAGTCAGTTAGTTTATTTTTTCGAAAATGAAACGATACTGAGCGACCGCTCATAATAGGCACAACTCGATCTTAACATACAAGTTGCGAATCATCCATCCTCTTCGAAGAGTTGGAAATATTCTTACGAAAAAAAGAAACAGCTACCTTATTACGGGTAGCTGTTGATCATGCTTAATTTCCTGAGGCTTCCTTCGTCTCAGCAGTAGTTTGTTCTTTCTTGGACTTTTGCTCCGATCGTACATCTGCGAGTGATTTGACCTTGGTTGCTTTGATGCGCTTGTTGCGCGGCAGATCAGTCGGCTCCAGATTGTCTACCTCGTCTTGCATGAGTGCTGCGATACCAACTGCCTTGCCTTTTGCAGCCATGCAGTATTCGCAGTTTTCTTCGTCGTGCTCGTGGTATTGCTTCGGCTCTGGATAGGACGTGATAACGCCTTCAAAATTACGCAGCACAACTTTATCAGATGCTTGCGAGATGATGTAGTTCGGGCTGACTGGAATTTTGCCTCCGCCGTGTGGAGCGTCTACTACAAAGGTCGGAACTGCATAGCCGGAAGTATGGCCGCGCAGGTGCTCAATGATTTCGATCCCTTTGCTGACAGGTGCGCGGAAGTGTCCGATTCCCTCTGACAGGTCGCATTGATAGATGTAATACGGGCGAACGCGGATTTTCACCAGGTCCTGCACCAGCTTTTTCATCGTATTCGCACAATCGTTGATACCGGCCAAAATAACTGCCTGGTTGCCCAGCGGAACACCAGCGTTGGCGAGCATTTCGCATGCCAGCTTCGCTTCTGACGTAATTTCTTTTGGATGGTTAAAGTGTGTATTGAGCCAAACTGGATGGTATTTTTTCAAGATATTGCACAGGTTTTCGGTAATGCGCTGCGGGAATACAACGGGTGCACGCGTACCGATCCGAATAATTTCAACATGCGGGATGTCGCGCAGGCTGCTGATGATGTACTCCAATACACGGTCATTGATCAACAAACCGTCTCCACCGGAGAGCAGTACATCGCGGACTTCTGGTCTGCTGCGGATGTAATCGATACAGGCATCCAGCTGTTTCTTTGGCACGCCCATGCCGATCTGGCCGGAAAAGCGACGGCGCGTACAGTAACGGCAATACATGGAGCATTGGTTCGTCACCAGGAACAGCACGCGATCTGGATAACGATGTGTCAGACCAGGTACAGGAGAATCGGTATCCTCGTGGAGTGGGTCTTCCATGTCGTATTTGGTACGAACCATCTCAGAGGACAAAGGTACAGACTGCATGCGAACCGGATCGCTTGGATCGTCTGGATCCATCAGATGAGCATAGTACGGTGTGATATTGAGTGGAATGGTTTGCGTAGAAATACGTACGCCCTCTTCCTCTTCCGGTGTCAGGTTGATTACCTGCTTCAAATCATCGACCGTTTTGATGGTGTGCGTAAGCTGCCACATCCAGTCATTCCATTGCTCGTCCGTGACATCCTTCCAAAGTTCTATCGAACGCCAATCGCGTTTTGTCGCTACTGTCATGTGCATCCCGTCTCCCCTCGTCTTATGGTGAACCTCTTCGTTTCACTCAACCAACAAGAGATGCAAGTGCCATGCCAACAAATCGAAAAATTTAGAAAATAAGGAATAGAGCGTTTCGTGAGCGTTTCTTATCCATTTGATCCTTCACGAGTCTGCCGAATTTTCGGCATTCAACAGGGAGGGATCATTCGCTGCGAGAGCTTGTATTGCAGTGTCTGTCTGGGGATGCCCAAGAGCTTGGCAGCACGAAGTACATTGCCGTCCGTTTGCTGCATCGCATCTTTGATCACCTTTTCCTCTACCTCACGCAAAATCTCGGGCAACGTACAGCCTTCCTTTGATAAAAGTTGTGCCGAAATAGGTGCTTCTTTTTTCTCAGACTGCGAGCGTTCGAGCAAATGAGCCGGAAGATGATCCAACAAAATGATGTCCGACTCCACCATGTTCATGGCTGCTTCTATGACATGTTCCAGTTCACGTACGTTCCCCGGCCAATCATACGCAGTAAACAACCTAGCCACTTCACTACTGATTCCACGTACATTCATACCGAAGATCCGGTTGAACTTTTGTAAGAAATGATCGATCAGCATATCCACATCTTCTCTGCGCTCGCGCAATGGCGGCAGTTCAAAAGAAACGACGTTGATCCGGTAGTACAGGTCGGTTCGCATGATTCCTCGCTCCACGAGTGACTGCGGTGCTTCGTTAACTGCAGCGATTACCCGTACGTCCACTTTGGTCGATTGGCTTCCGCCGATTCGTCTGATCTGACCGTCCTGGAGGACTCGCAGCAGCTTTGCTTGCAAATCGAGCGGCATGCTGTTCAGTTCATCCAGAAATAGAGTACCACCGTCCGCCAGCTCGAATAATCCTGGACGATCATCGGCTCCTGTGAAGCTTCCTTTCGTCGTGCCAAACAGCAAGCTTTCGAGCAGCGCGGCCGGCAGCGCGGCACAGTTTTGCGCGATGAATGGCTTACTGCTGCGGACAGACGCGTGGTGAATCGATTGGACAAACAGTTCTTTTCCCGTCCCAGTTTCGCCGTATATCAACACGGGAGAGGTTGTCCGCGCAGCTTTCCGAGCGCGTTCTTTGAGACGTTTCATTTTTTCACTCATCGTCAAAATGTCTTCGAAATGGAAAGTCGTCTCATCTACCGTGCGTTTTGTCCGTTTCGGCTTGCTAATCTTTGCCTGAAGATCGACCAAGCGCTCCGACAGTTCTTTTAGCTTGCCGATATCCTTCGCCACCTCGACTGCTCCGACTAACCTTTTGCCTACTCTCACCGGAAGTGTCGTGTTGATTGTCTCCACACGCATTCCCTTCCAGTTTTTATATGTCTGTGTCTGGTTGTAAATTGATTCGCCACTATCGATGACACGAAGCAGGGTACTCGACTGTCGATCAAGCGAAGGAAAAACCTCCAACAATGGCTTCCCCAACACCTCTTCTGAGGTCAGCCCATCGAGCTTGGCTGCAACGTGATTGTAGAAAATCGTCATGCCATTTGCGTCCACAACGTGAATTCCTTCATCGATAGCACCCAAGATCGCCTGCAACATTTCTACCGTATCTGACAACGGCATCCTGGCTTTCACTCCTTCCTTCCATTCATGCTGCCAAAAAATCATCACTTCGCCGAATATTCGGCACTTTTACAATGCTATCGATTACGCGCTACCTGAATGGCAAGCATTGCGGTATACAATAAATGTCCCAATACCCAGATAAAAAACGCTGTCAAGCTTATCGCGGATTGGCTCATCAGGCTAAATGGGAAAAACGCGATAGAAAAACCGAGCATCCAGTACAGCAAGTATCGTACCGATCGGGCTTTTCGTTCCCGCGGGTAAAAGTGCATGAGAAAAAAGGCTACGATCACACTAATCAGCAGATGAATCACTAGTTCTACAATAGAGGGCAGGTTTTCCATGCCCGGTACATAGCTGACATCAATTAAAACGGGAAAGGTATTGGTATCAAACAAACCATCTCCGAGCGCCAAAAAAGCAGCAAGACCCAGACCGGCTATTAGTCCATTTGTGAGTACAAACATGCTGTATCCCCCTTTCACTTCAGCCGCAAGTAATCCTATTGTACGTGCAAAAAACCGCCCTTGCAAAGGGCGGTTTATTTTCCTAGCTCTATTTTCAGCTCATGCTCACCAGCGTACTGTTCATTCATCCATAGCTGGTACGCGATTTCTACCTGTACAGGAACCTCTGCTTCGTAGCGGATTCGCAGTTTGTTCGTATGCGTCTCCATTGCAAACGGACCATAGGGACTTTGATAGCTAGAATGGGTGCTGGCTCCTTTTTCGAATTGCTGTCTGGTTGAAACTCCGCCCTGACGAACCAGCGTAATGGACGTATCTGTCAGCTTCAGTGTCGTGCTTACTTCGCCTACACCTTCCATCTGCTCTTTGTAGGTCAAGTACCACGCGGATGCTTTTTGTACGCGCTTGCCTTCATAGCTGTGGGTCGTTTCTTCCCAGTTGCCTTCTACATGATGCCGTGCCGTCAATTTCACTTGTATGTCTTGCATGTTGCCTCCACACTCCACTTTCTTTCGCTTCCCATTTATCCCTACATTCTACCCTTCATCGCTCTGGTGTGGCAACCACCGCCTCCGCTTTGGCATCCGCCAGCAGGTATCTCATGGTAGCAGCAACCCCGATTGCCGCAAGCAACAGCAGACCCGCCAACACCAAGTACCCGACTCCTGCCCCCGTGTAATCGATCATAGCCGTAAACAAACCGATAAGGACCAAACGCATCATCATGCCGATTGAATTGAAAAAGCTCATAACCCGACCCATCTGATGCTTCGGCACAACTGTCATATAGAGCGATTGACGAATCAAGCGCACAGAAGCGTTACTCCACCCGTAAAACGTGTACGTCGCAATCAGCGCCCAGCCATACGGCAAAACAACCATAACGACAATGGCAATCGCGAACAACAACGTATTGCCGATCATGGCAGCCAGCTGCCCCATCTTGCGAACGACGATCGCAACGAGTAAACCTGCTGCCACGGCCCCCAGTGCATACGTGACCTCACCTAGCGAATAAACCGAGACACCCTCCTGCAGCGTTTGGCTTATGTAAACAGGCTTCAATAAGTTCGTCGCCATAACAGCAATGAAGGGCATGAGTGCGGATATGCCAAACAGGAGGAATCCTTTCTTTTGCCGAATGTACCGCCAGCTTTCCATCAGCTGCCCCGTCCAAGCGACACCTTGGCTTTGCTTCGCTTCTTTTTCCAGCGTGAAGGTATACGTCATGGTAGACAGCAAGGTAAAGGCGAACAAGTAGGTAATCGCATTGAAAATAATCACCACATGCAGCCCGTAGGAGCTAAGCAAAAGCCCCGCAAACGCACCTGCTAGTACGGATGCAGTCTGTCCTTCGATCTCGAGCAGACTGTTGATGCTGTTGTAATGCTTGGGCTCAAACGTCTCCTGAACCAGTGCGGACTGCGTCGGATAATGAATTTGGTACATAAAAGTCGTCGTCAAATAGATCACAATCAGCATCCACTCGGTGTACTCTCCGAAAAAGCCCCAGATCGCAAGCATGCCAAGTACGCCAAATCCGATCAAGTTTTCTACCAGAAGCATTTTTTTGCGGGAATAGCGATCGATGAGCGTCCCGATATACGGCCCAATGAAAAACATCAGTACCGCAGAAGTAAACATGGTGGAGCCCAAAAGTTGAGCAGAGCCTGTCGTTTCCACGAGGAACCAGGCAATCCCGATCATCGTCATGCCTTGCCCAAAGCCGGAAAACAGATTAGAAAAGAACAGCTTGCGAAATGGTGCGTAGGCAAATACTTCTCTCATGCAGACAACTCCTTTGTAAGAAAACCTCCGTCGACTTTTAAATCATCTCACTATTATGATTGTACTGACAATTCTATACTTTGTAAATCAAAATGTTTATTAATTAGTTTGAACGTTTACCCCAATAAGAAAAACCCCCGGTTCTTTTACAAAAACCGGAGGCTTATTTACGCAGATATCTTATTTTACAAAGCTCAAGAGCAGTTCGCGAACGATTTTGGATGCCGCGATTTGCGTCATTTCACTGTGGTCATACACAGGAGCAACCTCCACCAGGTCACAACCGATGACATTCGCACCGTTGTTTGCCATGAAGTGAATGGTATCGAGCAGCTCACGAGACGTGATACCGCCAGCTTCTGTCGTACCTGTTCCTGGAGCGTGCGCAGGGTCCAATACATCGATGTCAATCGACAGGTAGATTGGACGGTTGCCAATAGTAGGCAGCACTTGCTTCACTGGCTCAAGTACATCGTATTTGTACAGATGCATGTTTTCTTTTGCCCACTCGAACTCATCTTTCATACCGCTGCGGATACCGAAGGAATAAACATTTTTACCGCCGATCAGGTTGCATACCTTTTTGATCGGGGTGGAGTGGGAGTATTCGTATCCCTCGTAGTTGTCGCGCAGGTCTGTATGCGCGTCAAAGTGGAATACGACCATATCCTTGTACTTTTCATAAACCGCTTGGAATACTGGCCAGGAAACCAAGTGTTCTCCGCCCAGACCCAATGGGAATTTACCATCTGCCAATACTTTGGCCACGAATGTACGGATCGCATCCAGGCTACCTTCCACGTTTCCGAAAGGAAGGGGAATATCGCCAGCATCAAAGTATTTGATGTCTTCCAACAGCCTGTCCAAGTACGGGCTGTACTCTTCCAGACCGATTGAAACCTCACGAATACGGGCAGGGCCAAAACGAGAGCCCGGACGGAAGCTCACTGTCCAGTCCATCGGCATGCCGTAAATAACCGCTTGGCTTTCTTCGTAATTCCCGTGACTACGGATAAAGACATTTCCAGAGTATGCTTCGTCAAAACGCATAGGTGTAATTCTCCCCCGATTAGTCGCGGGTCAGCTCAGCCACAAAGTTAGGCAGTTTGAAAGCAGCGTGGTGAACTTCCGCATTGTAGTATTTGGTGCCCAAATCTTTGATTTTCGCTGGATCTACTTCCAACGGATCGTGTTGCTTGGAAGCGATGGTGAAGCTCCACAGTCCGGATGGATAAGTAGGGATGCTGCAAGTGTAGAGACGAGTAACCGGGAAGATCGATTTCAGGTCTTTGAACACGCGCTTGATCAGTTCACGGTTGAACCAAGGAGATTCCGTTTGAGCAACCATGATACCATCTGGTTTCAAAGCATCGTGAATGCCTTGGTAGAAACCTTTTTCGAACAGACCTACAGCTGGGCCAACTGGCTCTGTAGAGTCAACCATGATCACATCGTACTCACCTTTGTGGTCATGAATATGTTTAATACCATCGATGACTTGTACATCTACACGCGGATTGCCTGTCAACGCACTCGCAATCTCAGGGAAATATTTTTTGCAAGACTCAATGACGCCACCGTCGATTTCAGCCAGAACTGCTTTTTCTACAGACGCGTGCTTTACGATTTCACGAATAGCACCGCCATCGCCGCCGCCTACAACCAGAACCTTTTTCGGGTTTGGATGCGTATTCAACGCGATATGAGAAATCATTTCATGGTAGACAAACTCATCGACATCGGTAGTCATAACCATGCCGTCGAGCACTAACATGCGACCAAACTGGTTCGTATTAATTACGTCGATTTGTTGAAACTCGGATTTCTCACTGTATAGGGTTTCTGTAATTTTCGTTGTTATCCCGTGATTTTCCGTCTGTTTTTCGGTGTACCACAATTCCATGTTCATGGCTATGTAACCTCCTTCAATTAACCGCATGAAAATACAATATAACAAGAAAATTATAGTAGTTGTCTTCCAAATTGCAAGATATTTTTCTAGCAAGGAAAGTTTAACCAGCTTGCAAGCGACACATACTACTAGTAACGTAGTATGTCCTATTTTATTGATTCAACCGCAGAAAGGAGGAGAGGCACACATGGAAGTCATTCGCGAAGCCCCATTGCTGCGCTATTTGCGTTGGGCCAAGAAATTTGTAAAATTTACCATTCTTAGCCTATTATGTATCTCTTTTGCCATCTTGCTACTCATTTTGTACTTGCGCTCACAACCACTCCCGGAAACGTTTGTGAAGCAAACCACGACGATTTATGCTTCCAATGGAGAGGTTTTGGATACGATGCACCGTGGCGAGAACCGGATTTCTGTGCCACTTGCAGAGATTTCACCCGCATTGCTTGATGCGACTATCGCGATCGAGGACCGTTCGTTCCGCGAACATTTTGGTTTTGATTGGAAACGTTTGGCCATGGCCGCTTATGTCGATGTCATTAACATGGACAAGCGCCAAGGTGCCAGCACCATCACTCAACAATTGGCAAGAAATCTGTACCTCAGCTTGGACAAGACATGGGAGCGAAAAATCAAAGAAGCTTTGCTTTCGATTCAACTTGAGCTGAATTACAGCAAGGATGAAATATTAGAAATGTACGTGAATCAAATTTATTATGGTCATTCAGCTTATGGCGTACAAGCTGCTGCCCAAACCTATTTCGGCAAGGACGCCAAAGATTTGACAGTTGCAGAAAGCGCCATGCTGGCAGGCATCCCTAAGGGCCCTACTTATTATTCACCATTTATCGATTTGGAACGCGCCAAAGCCAGACAAAAGCTTATTTTGAATGCCATGGAGCGCGACAATCTACTGACATCGAAGGAAGTAGAGCAAGCCTACGCGGAACCAATCAAGCTGAAACAGCGAACAAATGAGAATGTAACCGAGCCAGCTCCTTATTTCCGCGATTACATCGCCAATTTGGTAAAAAACAAATATGGCATTGACGAAGAAAAATTTATTCATGGCGGCCTAAAAATCCATACGACCCTTGATCCAGTCGTACAAAAAAAGGCCGAGGATATTGTCGCCTCTGTCTTACCGAAGAATAATCCGAATTTGCAGGTAGCCCTCGTCGCCATGGACCCAACTACCGGCTATATTAAAGCGATGGTAGGTGGACGTGACTACAAGGTAAGTCAGTTCAATCGCGTGCTTGGCAAGCGGCAGCCCGGTTCCTCCTTTAAGCCGATCATGTATTTGTCAGCCTTGCAAAACGGCTATACACCGCTCACTTTGATGAAAAGCGAACCGACCGTTTTTACCTACGATAACAATAAGCAGTACATTCCCGGCAATTTTGGTGGAAAATATCCAAACGCACTGATCAACATGCGTGAAGCAATCAAAACTTCCGACAACATTTATGCCGTCAAGACCATTGATTTTCTCGGGCCGCAAAAAGTGGCTGATCAGGCAAAGCAATTAGGTATCACCAGCTCGATGCAAGCCGTTCCCTCTCTGGCACTGGGAACTTCACCTGTCTCTCCCTTGGAGTTAAACGCAGCTTATGCAGCAATCGTCAACAAAGGACAAGCAGTGAAGCCCATTGCCATCACCTCCATCGAGGACGGCGAGGGCAACATTTTGGTAGAAGAAAAACAGGAGAAAACACAGGTAGCCGACCCTGTCGCGTCTGCTCTTTTAGTGAATATGATGCAAAGTGTATTTGAACAAGGTGGTACGGGATATCGCGTAGCTGGTGAAATGAACCGACCGGTAGCAGGGAAAACAGGATCTACGGATTATGACGCTTGGCTGAGTGGGTTCACTCCGCAGCTAGTTTCGACCGTATGGGTAGGTTACGACAAAAACCAAAAGGTCGATGATGTAAAGGAAGGCTATCTGTCTAAAAAAATCTGGGCCCAGTTCATGGAAAGTGCGCTTAAAGGTCAGCCCCCAGCCCTCTTTGACATGCCAGCTGGTGTTGTTTCTGTCTATATCGATCCCGCTTCTGGAAAACTGGCGACCGAGCATTGTCCGAATCCACAACTCTTTTATTTTGCCAGCGGAACAGAGCCTCAAGATTACTGCATGGATCACATCCCGACAAATGAGACACCGACACCTTTAAAGCCGCCAGATTCTTCGACCTTCTGGCAGCGCATGGGCAGTTGGTGGAAACCGAATAACTAAAGAAAAAAGGACGTTTCTCTTCATCGAGTACGTCCTTTTTGGTATACCTATTAACCTTGCGTGCTCTGATTGTCCCCGCCGCCCACGACTCCATCTCCATCGGCAAAAACATGGTCGTTGACGATTGTAATCAGACCGGCATTATCAAGCTGTTCCAATACTTCAAACAAGCTTTCCCTTTTTCCAGCAGGGAGCTTACTCACAAAGTTGTTTATCTCGGTCGGAGTCACGTGTGTGTGGAAATGGACGCCACCGTGCTTCACAAAATGATCATGCGATTGTTCATTACCACGGAGATCTTCTCCCAATGGGTACCGCCCCTTCCGTCAAACAGTTTGGTTCAATCCCCATTAGTGTTCCGCGTATCCCAAAAACTATGATCAATAAAAGAAATTATATACACAAACAGGGAAAGAGTGACGGCTCTCTCCCTGTTTGTTGACCTAGTATACATGTTACACAGATATGGAAATAAGTTTACCTGACTTCAATTGTGTGAACAATTGATTTCACGATTTGTTCACAGACCGTTCACGATTTCCAACTTCAGGACAAATTTTGCTTTAATTCCTCGGTGGAATTCTCGAACATAGCCGCGTTATTATCAATCAAAAGCTTTTTCAGAGCGGCTTTTTCCTGCTCAGATAGATCGGACAGCATAATACGTCTCTTCATGGAGTAATCCATGCGATTCACGTGATCTGCCAAAATTTTGTAGCCTCTACGCGCTTCACGATCGATTTCCATATAGCATGCGGTTGCCCCTGCATAATAAGGACCAGCTTCATTGCGATCGACGGTTACCCAAACGAGCCAATAAGGCTTTCCATTTGGTACTTCTTCTTTATTCATCGTCCATTTGATGCCCTTTTCTACAGAACTTTTGGCATGCAAGGCACCCATGTCAATGTACGCTTCGTCCCCATCGATAATGACCGAAGACACAGCATTCAGGTCGAGTACACCTTGACCAAAGCCTCCGTGTACATCGGTTTTTCCACTCATGATGGTAAAGCCACCTTTTTTATTATCAAAAATATCCATTTGAATAACCTCCAGACAATCATTCTCCTTCCTTTTATTCTACTCGAAAGACGTGCAATGACGCAATTTGCCTATGTGCCCAGTTATTTATCCATGGGCTTTTGGGTGTTTCGTTTTTTGTTTATGAGCTGGATGATTTTTTCGATGCCCGACATGATCAGCATCGTTACGACTGCTGTATGGACCGCCATAGCAACCTTCATGAGTAATAGTTCACCTAGCATCGTGTCAGAGGGAACAATAAACAGGTAGTACACAAAGCTGATAAAAAGAACACTTAGAAAGATCAACCAGCCTCGAAAGCCTAGCGTGAAGCGAATGAAAGTGGCGATGAGCAAACCGATCAAAGGCCCCGCAAACATCAATGAGAATACGAAAGGACCGAGTATGAACCAGACAATCCAATTATCATCCATTGTCTTACTCCCCTTGCTTTTCTACCTCTGCCAGTCCACGCTCATCGAGCACGTAATGTCTGCCTGTTTCTTTGTAACGCTCCGAATCATCTGACGAGAAACGTTTGATCAAAAAGCGCGCTGGCTCCTCTCCCTCTACAGCTACTGGCGGCTGGAACTCCAGGTCTTCACCATCTCGAACATGGATGACAACGATGCGATCGTGGTATTCAATAGACAGATCTTCCCGTACTTCTTTTTTATTGGCGTCGAGCGTAAAGGTCTGGCCGGATTTGTGTATCGTCACTTCAGGAAAGCTTTTGTCATCTTGTGCAATGATGTAATACAGATAGTCAGCATTTTGATCCGGAGCATTGCGCAATCCTGGTTGTAATTCCTCATTTCCCTGTAGCAATCGCGTTACTTGGTCGATGACTCCTGGTATGGTCGGCAGCTTGGCGTGTTCGCCTTTCACGTAGTAACGTTTTTTCATATCCTTCTGGGCGTAATTGGCACTCATATACGGAACGGTACCGTCCCCAACGCCAGGATCGAGAATCGGGGACCATTCGTTATAAAAAGAATCATAAAAGTAACCGAGCAGTGTTACTTGACCTGTACCCACGATGGAATACTGTGGAACATTGATCGTTTTGTTATCCCACTTTTCATGCATCTTGCCACCATGTCGGACGAGCGGTGCATAGTCGAGGCGAATATTTTTGTCCTTTAAAAATTCGTCGTAGGTGTAGTACTGAATGTTACTCTTTTTCAGGAAGCCAACCGTTTCAAAATATTTTTTGGAGGGTAACAGCTCGTAGACGGCAGGTGCATAAGAGGAAATCACTTTCCCTGTTTCCTCATCCAGCCAAGGGATCGAAAAATTGTAACCGTGCTTAAGAGCCTGATATGCCCGTGGAGAGCCAAGAAAGGGTGTGCCCATATACACGACACGATTCACTTTGCGCTGGTAGGACACATTGGATAGAAGTGTTTCTTTTACTAAGAGCCCACCCATGCTATGTGCCACCAAATGCACCTGATTTGCTCCACTTGCCTTCAGTGCAGCAT
Source organism: Brevibacillus sp. FIR094 (assembly GCF_050477165.1). Lineage (NCBI taxonomy): Bacteria > Bacillati > Bacillota > Bacilli > Caryophanales > Paenibacillaceae > Brevibacillus > Brevibacillus sp. FIR094. The sequence continues at coordinate 126,726 of NZ_JBEAES010000006.1, forward strand.
CGATTTCTTCTTTTAGAAGTTTGGCATTTTTCGTGCTGCTATATCGCCAATCGTACGGCAGTGCAAATAGGGTGCGATGCTTTTTGTATCCCGCCTTCTCCAGTTCCTTTACCATGCTGTAATACTGTTCGGTAAGTTCTTTTAAAAACGGCGCATAGGAAAGATACTCGATGGCGTAAAAATCATCTTTTTCCGGGTGGATCGTCGCATCACGAACGACTGGCTGTACATCTACACTATTTGGCTTGATCGGCTCCAGAGAGAGTAGCCTACGGTGTTTGGGATCATTAATACCAATGAGACTATCGCTAAGTGCCAACCATATTTCCGATCTCTTTCCATTCTGCTCCACTTCGAGTCGCGATCCACCTACTCCCGGGATTAAGATAACCGGTATCGTTCTGTCTCCTATATAAAGACTGTACGAATTAGCGGTAAATCCCGAGCGTTTGCTGGCCATGACCTTGACTTTATAGGTTCCAGGATAGGCATTGAAAATCATATGTTCATCCAAATTCTTCGCTTTCTCGGATCTAGCGACTACTTTTCCAGCCTCGTCGAGCAGAAATACGTCCATATCCATTCCAGTAGGGATATCCTTGAGGGAGACCTCCACAGTAGAGGAGAGCTTAACGGATAAGCTGTAAAAATCCACATCTGTTTTTGAATGAAGATTACCTACGATATTTCGTTTATAATCATCTAGCTCGTAGGCCTCTTCCATTGTGTCATTCGGCTCGTACCCATCCGCCTTGCCCCCTCCTTGATCCGCGAAAAAATCAGCTCGCAAGCGGTAGAAGTAATCTTTCGAAAACGAGCCCTGCTTTCCAACGACTTTGATGTAGTACCATTTGTCTTTTTCCAGTGCCAGTCCCTCGATGAGCTCAGGCTCATTTCCCTGCTGCTCTGAACGGGCAAGCTCCCGCTCCTCCTCATCGTACACATACAAATCGTAGTCTTCGTTTGCCCGAATATCTGCGAGGGATATATCCATCTGTCCATTTGTTGTTCCTCTGATTTTCCAAAAATCCACATCATCTTTGCTGCTAATCTTTCCATGGCTGTCCTTTCCATCAAAGAGCCAATCCGATTTGCTGCCCAAGGTATCATTCGGTTCTACCTCAAAGCGAGCTTCTCTACTGCGCAATTCCGCTTCTCCTGGCTTATTCTCGCCTGAAAAACGCGCATAAAATTCCTCTGCCAGCCGCGAAAGCTCTTCATCGGTGGTATCCTGCTCCTGTTCTTGTTCTTCCTCTACTAGCGGAGCTTCGTTTGGGTCTTCGATCTCTAGTTCGACCAACGCTAACGGTTCTTCCTGATCGGCAGCCATTTCATCCCAAGGGGCCTGTTTGATTTTTATTTTTTCTACGGTCGGCTCTATATGTTCAGGCAATGACAGCTCCCAGCTACGTAACGGCTCCTCTGAATCATCTATGAACATCGTTATCTGGAGAGGGCTATCATCCATAGGCGGTACAGCGAGGGAAATCTGAGCCTCCTCGTGAAAAGAACGGGTTTTGCTGTCGCTGCCCTGATTGACAGTCAGCTCGACTTTATCCGGAGTACCCGATAATTGTGCCTGAAAACGCACCTCTCCCTCGTCGATCCATGCCCACGCCTCCTCTACGAATATCTCCTGTTCTTTTGCCCAGACCTGTTCCACTGTATTTCCCAAGCATAAAGCGAATAGGAGAAATGCACATAGCAAGCGCCGCGTGATTATTCCCACAAAAATCCCCCTCATCCTTTTTCTAGCTTTACAGTAGAAAAAGACAGAGAGGGGGTGCAAATATTTTTACTGAGTCGTATGGTTGCGGATTCCTTGTCGTTCCCATGCATTTGCAATGATACGGAAGGGTAGTTGATAATCTTTTAGCTCGTGCCCATGCCCGGAGGCTTTATTTTGATAGGAAAAGCCCTTGTTCACGTCAAAACGAAAGGAAACGGAGTAATAGACAGCGTAGCTGGCATCCTTTTGGAAGCCATACTGTTTATCCCCCATCAAAGGCGTATCTACTCCCACTTCACGAGTTCCTAGCTTGGAAGCGGAATAAGAAGGTCCTCTCCAGAGCTCGGGAGTCGCTTGTTGCAAGGCCAATAACGACTGTAACGGTGTTTGGCGTAAGCCAGTTTCTGAAATCCACGCCCGCGCAGATGTCTCGACAGGAAACTGGTTACTCACGGGATGACGGTGTCGATCTTGCAGCTCCACTTGCGTCAAAATGCGCTCCCCCGCATAGTAATCATTTGGCTGGCTGTTTGGATACCGGTCTCTGGCATGATACGCTGCCCATTCAGCTGTATGGCGAATCGAGCCTGTAGCATTCGGCTCAAATACTTCAAAGAAGCGCTCTCCCCCTTTTACCGTAATGGTATAGCGTCCTGTCATTGTTTTGGATATGTTCTGTAGTTCACATACTTCTTCATCTTCGTCATTCGTCGAACAGCTCTCGTAGGACAGTTCAAAATCGACCTGATAATCCATTACGATGACAAAGCCGTTGATTTCTGCTTTGTACTTTTGCGTTTGGAGTACTTGGCGCCAAGTCGTCTGCGTGGGGACAGTGGTTCCTGCGTACACGACCTCTGTGCCTGTAGATGCACTGCTTACCTGCCATTGCATCGGCGTTCCAGGGCCTGTCAGCTTCAGATCAAGCTGCGATGGTGTATACACCGCCATGCTCTTGGCATCTGAAATCCACCCGGGATTCGCAGTGACGGTTACGTTTTTGATATCATCCCCGCTAACTGAACTCTCCAATTGTGCTTTAAATTGCGTGATTTTCTGATTGATCTCCTGCTCTGTTTTTTGGAAGCCTTCGTTTATTTTCGTCTGATCAATGACCACGCGAATCGTAGCAGGCTCACGTTCCCACACGCCATCTACATGTAGCGGCAGTTTTTGTAGCTGTCGACCATCACTGTCATAAATCTCCAAGCCAATTTCACCACCATCAAAATCGTCTCCACCACCAGGCAGCTCAGGAACTTCTCCGCCGACTATTTTCACTGGCCAAGTCGCACGATTGTCCGCCCAGTTCGTCTCATTTTCCGGCATAGATTTCGCAGGGTTGATATGGGCGATGAAATCCTCCGATTTTTGCGGATACTTCGTCGGAACCGTGATCTTCCGCACCTCACCTGGCCTAAATTCATTCACGTCCAAGCTGGTTTCCTTTTCTGAGCTAGCCCAGCGAACAGCCAATTTCGTATCATGCGTTAATTTCCCGGCATTCTTCACGTTGAAGGTAATCGTCGCATCGGTTCCTGCGGCTTGAGGGCTCTTCGGATTTATTTGAAAGCTCGATTTCACAATAAGTAAATTCTCTCCATCCGGTTTGGGAGCGCCTTTGCCGATTTGTACAAAAAAATGACCGTCGCAGCCATCACTCTGGGTTGAATAAAATTGCACCTTGTACAGTCCTTCTAAAAGAAGACCATTATCGTCCTTGGGGAAATACACCCAGTGGCTATTTGTGGAGGTGTTTGAGCTATCGAGTGTTTTTCCGTTTCGCTTTCTTTCCCAGGAGCCTGACGCAGGATCGAACCATCTCATAGAAAAGTGACTATCATCCGACAAAAACATACGAAACCGATACTTGTCTGGCATCTCATCTGCTGCAATTTCAATGGTTTCTCCACGTTGAATGTCCTTGCTCCACTTTTGGTTGTTTCGATCGATTTCTACGGACGCTAGAATATCCCAGCATTTTTGATCAGATTCAATGGTGAATCGCACCTCACCTGTGCAGCCTGTCTCGGACTCGAACAGCAGTACGATTTCATCGCCAACATCTACACTTGCAGGCAACATGAGCCTGAATCGCTCGTCCACCGTAAGCTTGTCTGTTAATGCTATTTTCCCTCCGGGGCTCTTCCAATACCAAGTACCAGATACCTTCGAGGAAAACGATAGATTGGTATCGTATTGATCTCCAGCCTCCGTAAAGTACTTGATGTATATGGGGTCTTTCAGTGTAAAACCTGAGCTGACTGATCCATTCATGCTTTCCCCTTCAGGAGAAAATGGCAGAGGTGGTTCGCTATGCACTAAAAATGAAACCTTTTTTTGATCAGCGATGGTGCAGGAAGCATCCTTTACGACAATCGTTATCTCCCAATTGCATTCTGGTCGCTCCCTCCACTTTGTCCCATCGAAGTTTAGCTTCAGTTTGTACGTTTTTCCGCGCTCGAATGGAAAATAGTACGGGTTATGAACATCTCCGTACGGAAGCTTTAAACTGGAGGAATCATAGGGTCCCCATCTGCCATTGTCATTTTCTTTGACAGGCAAGGTATAGATTTTTCCGTTTGGAAGTGATACATCCCACTTGAGCGATGCCTCCGAGCTATCTCCGTGTTTGGTTGTGTATTTGGCTCGGAACGTAAGCGTATCGAACGGCATCATTTCAATCTTTTCACCGTTCCTCACTGCAGATGCCGACAGCGTAACGATGGGGCATGAGTCTTCGCCGTCTGGCGACTCGACTCTCAAATATTTCTCCCAGCATTCGGTTCCATCATCACTGACGTAGACGACTTTTACCCGTCCAGAGTTACCCACTCTACCCGTCGCGACCTTCCGATTCCCATTCGCTCCAGGCTTCATTTCATAGCCATTCATCGTGTATTTTCCTGGTTTATTGGCAGAGAGAGTGATATCGGCATTTTTTTCGACAGCGATATCTGAGCCGCCGCTTGCAACAGCATTGTGGTCTTTTATATCCTTGTCGCCAACGACTTGAATGTTCAGTCTGGTTTTTGTTGATCCGATCGAACAGACTGGACCTGGGTCAGGCTTTTCGGGATCGGGTTTTTCCGGTGGGGTTACATCCCCTACTGTGAATTGTGCTGTGTAAGGTGTCGAAACGCTTATGCTGCTTGATCCTTGGCGGCTTCTTTGATGCAGGTCAGTGATGGTTAGCGATACTTCATACACGCCTGGCTCGGTAGGTTTATATTCGATATTTTTATAGGCCCACTTGTAGCCTGGGGGACTGCTTGTCTCGTTTACCGTGGGAACGGCGGTACTCGGATCGTTGAATTGTCGATTAGACAAGAGGCTTTTGTATCCACGTCCTGTCGTCTTGTTGATCACGTTTAAAGACCATACAAAAATGCCGCGGTCATAGTAAGAAAAGTCCGTGGCATTTGCATGGATCTCAACTGTTTCGTTGAGGTTGTATTTGGTTTTGGCGGTGGTTATGCTGCCGCTGGGTTGTGGGGTTGTGCGGAAGTGGCCTACAGATTTATATCCACCATTGCCATCCGGGACAAGGTTGTCTCCTTTTGTATAACCTGCACCACCTGATGCAGCAGCCAATTCTGCGAGGTTGTAGGCTTGATATGGATCGCTTTCGTAATTAGTTTCATTAGTTACTTTTTTGCTATACACATTAGCAGAACCACCGAGAATAAAGTTGGGATTTCCTCCAAATCGCTTGATCCAATTAGAAGTCTCGGACTCATCTACGAAGTACCACCCTTTATCTGCTTTCTCGTCTACGTCAGCAAATAATAATACTTGCTGCCCATCAATACTTCTATCAATCTCTATTTGGGCAATTGACGCGCCTAGTCTTCCAGGTATCGTTTGGATGTAAACTGTGTCGTAACCGTTTTTGGGCGCTAGTCGCTTGTAGGAATCAATACTCGCTACCTTGATTCCATGTAAATTGGGTGCAGCCTTAGTTGTCTGTGAATTCATGCCGATTAATCCTATCAAAAGGCAGAAAGAGAGCACAGAAAAAAGAACTTTTCTGTGCTTATCCATAATTCTATTCATATTAACACCCTCAACTAGCGATAGAATTTTTGTGTACGGTTTTCACGGTCAAGTTTAGGGAGTTTGGGATACCAATAACCCCCTGCTATTCCTGAGTCTTTCGAGTTAGTCACTTGGAAAGAAAGAGATTTCACTGAACTAACAGGAACTGAGAACGACTCATTATTTAAAAATCCATTTCTTCCATCACCGATAGTGATAAACATTGCTCTAATCAAAAAGTTACCATCCCCTTTCGGGACTTTTCCGGTAATCTTCCCATTTACTACTTTCAAGCTTTTATGAAATTCATCTGCATATTTTCTACCTTGCTCGAGTTCCCATTTATCCTGCCACATGAATTGCAAAATTTCAGCAGCGTCACTTCGAAGCACTGGTAAGTCCTCGCGGAACTTTGGTTGTCCATTGGGTGCTGGTTTCATCCATCCCCAAGTAACCAACGCACCAGTATTAGTTAGATTCGGGCTTTTTTCACCTCGATATGGCTTCCACGTATTAAATACAAGCAATGCTGTTTCTTCTTTCGTCAGTAAACGGTTTGGATCAATCTTCACATTATCCAAAATCCCCGCTTTCTGCGCCTTCTCATAGCTCATCTTCGCCCAGTGCCCTGCTGGGAGCTGCGGTACGGGTGCCACCTCCTTCAATCCGCGAACGGCTACTAAACTCGCAATAAACTGCCCCTGTGTGATTTGACTATTCGGATAAAAGTTCCCCTTGCTGTCCAGCCATAAGTATTTCTTCTGTACACCGAAATCAATAGCTGCCTTTGCTGTATGTGAAGCGTAATCCTTCTCTGACGCTTTAGCTTGTACGGTAGGACTGTCAACAACTCCAGTAACCCCTGTCATTGCTAGTACAGATGCTAGTAGGCACGACATCATTGCACGTTTGTTCATGGAATGACCCCCTCTTTACCGGATATTTTACCTATATTATCCATTTTTAGAAAGAGTCTGATTTAGGTTCCTTTGCAAAAAGCTTCGCAACGTATTCTCGGGTACAGCTCCTTCCAGCTTATTAACCACCTTCCCTTTTTCGATGACAAATACAGTAGGGGTTGCCTCTGCCCCGAGGCGCGACGCTTCATCCAGCTCTGTCTGCTTATGGATATCCAGTCGTTGAATCATTTCCGGTGGATACGCCTTCACAACTCTCTCGAATGTCGGCCCGAACTCCGTACAATATCCACAGCTATCACTATAGACGTACACCACTCTTACATCCTGTGCCCGGGCTGTACCCCACGCACTTATACCGACGGCAAGCATAACAACACTGAGCGCGATCCACAGCCACCATTGCTTGCTTCTACTCACGTCCATCTCCCTTTCACTAATCAAAATGTTTCATACCTATGCACTTGTCAAAGAACGATGACCGTATTATCCAGTTCCGAACTGAGACAAAAAAAGCCAGCCCCATTGGACTGGCTGACATGTATAAAAAAAAAGACGTACCACAACTCTTGCAAGTTCGTACGCCGTGCTTTTCCTCGTATGGTGTTCCCTATTACATAAGTGCAGTGCCGCCGTCTTCCTTCATCAGCGCACGCAGTTCTTCAATAAAGGCCTGCCCTTTTTGAATCTCTTCTTCGGTGTAGCGTTGCTTGCTCTTAAACGTAAAGATTTTGCCCTTCATTTCCTCATAAGGCAGGTGATTGAAATACAGAATCGTAGAAACCAGCTCGAGAAAACGGGAATTTTCCTCATTCATACGCAAAATTGCGCGTTCTCCACTACCGAAGTCAACCTCATGAAACTTGAGAAAATCATGACCGGTTTCGTTCAAAGAGTATCGATACATATGAATGGCACCTTTACTCTCCATTTGCTCATCCAGAAGCCCCATGTTGCACAGCTCATCTACTCTGAGCGTCAGTTCCTCCGAATATGGACCGTACATGTGAAACTCGTAGCGCTCATCGAAATCCATCTCCAGATGTTTTCCTATGTACACCATCTTTTGCAATTTTTTTCGCCCGCTCACTTCGCCGACTATCTCAATCAGGCGTATGATCTTGGCGTGACGATTAAGCATCCTCCATCACTCCCAGACGTTCTCGAATCTTACGGGAGAGATCCCCCGGCAAAGCCATGACTTTATCCAATGGAAAGTACAGCTTGTAATCAAAGCGCCGCTTTCCGCTAATGGCCTGTACAATTTCTGACTTCTGTGACAGCTCGACCAGTTCGCCTGAAGGCATTTGGAGCATAATCGGAATGCGCTCCTCTTCTTCTCCGGCACGGTAAAAATCATACGGAAGATCGGAGGTCGTGTCTACCTCCAAATAATACATCGGATCAATTCCGGCAGATTGAAATAGTTCTTTCAACTCAGACAACAAGCGGAAATCCCTCGGATTATATTCGACGTATTTAAAGAGATTCCTGTCCAAAAAACGGGCGCACAAATCTTTCAACACAGGGTCTTGCTCTCTGCGCCAGAGCTGCATATAGAAAAGAATAATGGACTCATCAAGCGCCAAATAGTCAGCGAGCTCTACCTTCTCCTGCAAGAAAGGCAGCAGCATGACAGGCTCCTGCATGAACGGATAGCCTTGGGAGAACAAGAGCTTTGCCCGTTGGAAAATTTTGCACAAGATTACTTCAGCACTACGTGTCACAGGATGGAAATAGACCTGCCAATACATTTGATAGCGAGACATGATGTAGTCTTCGACAGCATGCATCCCGCTGAATTTAAAGACAATGCCATCCTCCTGCGGCCGCATGACACGCAAGATTCGCTCAATCTCGAAATTGCCGTAATTGACGCCCGTATAGTAGGCATCACGCAGCAAGTAATCCATCCGATCGGCATCGAGCTGGCTGGAGATGAGGCTTACGATCAGTTTATTGTCATATGTCTTATTGATCACTTCTGCCAATTTCTTCGGGAAGCTATCATCAAACCGACGAAGAATTCGGTTGATTTGCGTATCTCCAAGCAAAATGGCGCGCGTCCAATCCTCGTGGTGATACTTGAACACCTTTTCAAACGAATGGGAAAACGGACCGTGGCCCACATCGTGGAGCAAAGCCGCACATAGACACAGCAGCTTTTCCTCATACGTCAACTGAATACGGCCTTCGAACGTCTCCAAAATTCTGCGCATCAGTTCATACACGCCAAGCGAGTGGTTAAAACGACTATGCTCTCCACCATGAAAGGTAAAAAAACTGGTGCCCAGTTGCCTGACTCGGCGCAAACGCTGGAATTCTGCCGAGTTGATCAAATCCCAAATGAATTTGTCACGCACGTGGACGTAGCGGTGGACAGGGTCTTTGAATACCTTTTCTTCATGAAGAAGCTGTGGCTGTTGCATCCTGGACACTCCCTTCCTGTACTGCGTTCTCTCTATTACTGACAGTGAATGTTGACATTATCATATCATACGTCCGATGCCATTTCTTGCTTAATCAAACTCTTACAAAAATCTGAAGAATGCCATTTCCATCTAGACCGAGTAAAAGGCATGTAGGATCATATAGAAAAAAATGGATTCGATGAAAGGTTTTCACAAATGTTGACCAATACATGTCGATACATAACCAAAAACCCACTTTTACTCACTTTATTGATGATTTTGCTCTTTCTGCCCCTGATTGCCTCCTGGGGACAATTTCTCTCCTCAGGCTTTTTACGGGAAACTGTTTCCGTATCTCTCCTATTCTGGCCGAAAACCGATTGGAAGGTCGCTGTCCCGCTTCCTGGCTGGCTCATTGTTGGTGTTATCTCACTGATTTACGCTTGCGGAATCTTATGGCTTGTCCAAAAGAAAAAATTGGGTCAAGCATTTCTGTTCATCCTTGTCGGTCTCTTATTGGCAAAAGCGGCCGGAGCTGCCTTTCAGGCGATTAGCGGATGGTCTACTACGCAGCCAATCGGCGCCCAGTCACTTGCTGGCAAAGCAAATCTGCTTGTGTTTGCCACCTGGCATAATCCTTTGTGGGAGGAGCTTGTCTTTCGCGGCATCCCGTTTCTCTTGTTAACACTCATCTATCGCAAGAACACAGACCTGCCCACTGGTGCGAGGTGGATCTATCTTCTCATTCCTTCGATGGTTTTCGCTTATTATCACGTACCCGGGCATGGTCTAGGAGCTCTTTTTGAATCGTTCCTTATTGGTGTTTTGTGGGCATGGGCAGCACTTCGCTGGGGACTGCTAGCTCCGATCGTCTTGCACATTTATGCAGACGCGATGATCATCCCTTCTCTCCCCAAAATGAAAAACATGCCTCTGGAGGAGATTCCTTGGCTGGTCAACCACAGCATGCTGCTACAGTCGATCTGGGCTTTATGTGTACTCGTTTTTCTCATACTGGTTCTTGCTCTTTTGATAATCGGCTGGCGAAAAGCAAGAAAAGCTTACTAAAACAACAGCGACAAACTCCCGAACGAAATGAATCGGAGAGTTTGTCGCTGTTGCATGCATTATAATGTCTCTGCCTCAGGCCCATACAAATCCGGGCGCTTCGCGGCTTTTTTCGCCAGCTTTTTGATCTTGTGCTGCGTCAGAACCGTATAGAAGGACGGTACGACAATCAAGGTCAAAAGTGTAGAGAACGCCAAGCCGGAAATAATGGTGACTGCAAGCGGTTTGAACAAAACGTCACCCGAAATAGCTAACGGCATCATACCTGCAATCGCTGTAAGCGAGGTCAAAAGAATAGGCCGCAGTCGTGCCTCACACGCTGAAATAACCGCCTGCTTCAGCTCCATGCCTGTACGACGTGCCTCCTCGATGAACTCGATCAAAACAATCCCGTTACGCACCACGATACCCGCCAAAGCAATAATCCCCATCATCGTCATAAAGCCTAGTGGCGTCTGTGTTACGAACAAGCCGATCAAGCTCCCCGATATAGCAAGGTAAATCGTACTGGTAACCAGTACAGGAATGGTCAAGGAATAGAATTGCATCGCGATCAAAATCAAGATCAGGAAAACGACAAGAATCGAGAGTTTGCCCATGTCGATAAAAATATCTGTCTGCTCAGAAGTCTCGCCACCAATCTCATAGCGGTATCCTTCAGGCAAGGACATGCTATCAAGCATCGGCTTGATCTCTGCCATTACTTCTGTCGCTGTTCTACCTTTCAGATCACTGGTCACTGTCACGCTCCGCGACAAATCGCGATGCGGGATCGTCTGTGTACTGAAAGTCGGTTTTACTTCCGCGAGCTGTGACAACGGAATCAGCTCTCCACGCGCATTGGCGATGCTGAGTCGTTGGAACAGCAATGCAGGGTCTTCCTCGCCTTTTTGCAAGAACAGCTTCATATCTATCAGATCTGAGCCCGTTTCAAACTCACTGACGGTAATGCCTTCGCTCACCAGACGCAATGTCGTGGACAAGTCCGTGTAGTTAACGAGCTTTTGCTCCATCAGCTCTTTATTGACGACAAATTCCAAGGTGTAACGTTCTACCCCGAAATCGTCTTGCACATTGTACGTTCCCTCTAATCCGGCAACCTTTTCTTTTGCTTGTGCAGAAAGAGAGCGCAGCGTTTCAATATCTTCTCCATAAAAACGAATCACGACTGGTTTTCCAACCGGAGGACCTGCCTCCAGCTGCTTCGTCAAAATACTCGCTTCCGGATACAGCCTTTTGAATTCCTCCGTCCAAGGCTCCAGCATGTTCTCGAGATGGGTCTCTTTTTCATTGTAACGAACCACTAGCTGTCCGACCGTAATGCCACTTCCGGCAGCTGTATCTCCGCCGAACATTTTCGGTGCACTGCCTCCCGCGTACGCAGATACTGTCTCGATGCCAGGCTGCTTTAACACCCAGTCTGCCGTCCCACGCACTACTCGGTCTGTTTCTTCCAGACTGTTGCCCACAGGGAGACGGATATCGATGAGAAACTGCGGTCGATCATCGTTCGGGAACAATTCCACCGGAGTGAGCGGTATCAATCCATATGCTGCTGTTCCAATCAATACGCCAATCATTCCGGCCAAAAGCGGTCGTTTCAAAATTTTCGGCATGAACTTGCTCGCATACCACTTGGTCAGCTGCAACAATTGTTTCCCCAACAGTCCAGCGGGCTTACGATACGCTTCTACGCCAGCCTTTCTACGTTGCTCATACCATTGGCGAAAGATCGGGATGATCGTCAGCGACATAACCATTGACGCCAACATCGTCATCGAAATAATGACGGGAACTGGACGAATGAACTGCCCGACGTTGCCGCTCAAAAACATCAAGGGCGCAAATGACGCAATCGTAGCCAGCGTAGCGGTCGTGATCGATATCGATACTTCCTTGGCACCATTAACCGCCGCAGCCATTGGTTTTTCACCCAGGACAGACAGTCTCCGCTCGATATTGTCATTGACCACCACGGCGTCATCGACCAAGATCCCCAGCACAATGATCAAGGAAACGATCGAGATCATGTTGAGTGAAATACCCAGAGAGGGCAGGAACATAAGCCCCACAGCCAAGGAAATCGGAATCGCCATCGCGACTACCAATGATGTGATCAGGTTCAATCCGAGCGCGCACACTACCAAAACAGCGATGATGGCAATCATCATTTCCCGGGTCAGGTCGCTAAAAAGCTCATCCACGCGTTCATTTTGACTGTAAATCGAGTGTCTCTCGGCCCCTACCGGAAGTGTTTTATCCAGAGTTACCATCATCTCGTCTACGCGCTTCTGCAAGGACGGCACATCACTTCCCGTCTCTGCATTGACGCTAATCGTGATCGAAGGCTTCCCATTGAAATACGAAGTCGTTTTCACCGTCTCCGTCGTCATTTTGACCGATCCGATGTCCTTCAGATAGATCGGGAAGCCCTCTTTTGAACGGGAGATAATGACTTTGTTCAGTTCTTCGACATCTGTATTTTCCGCCAGCTTGAGCTGGTAAGTCCGTTTTTCTGTGGTCAGGTCGCCAAGCGGGATTTTTTCATTTTCCTTTTTGACAGCCATCATCACCTGACTCCACGTGATCCCGTACTGGCTCAGCTTTTGCGTATCAACCTCGATGTGGACCTCCTGCTCTGGTAGACCTTCCACCAGTACATCCGCCACGTTCGGAATTGTGCGCAGCTGTTCTTTCCACGATTTCAGCATGGTACGCATGCTGTACAATTCCTCACGCGTGTTAGCAGTGACCGCAAACGATTGGACAAACGTACGATTCAAATCATCATTGATGATCGGTTGTTTCGCATCGGCTGGCAGATCAGCCTCTGCGTCCTTTACCTTCTTCCGCAATTCATCCCATTTTTGCTTCGGGTCTACGTCACTCTTTGCTTCCACCATGATAAAAGAGACTCCGAGGGAAGACGAGGATGATATATAGTTGAGTCCCTGTAATTCATTGATTTTTTCTTCCAGCTTTTTCGTAACAGCCTGCTCGACCTTTTCCGGCGAAGCTCCCGGGTAAACCGTCGTAATTGTCGCCATATTAACGATAATATCCGGCATCTCTTGCTTGGGTAACTGAAAAAAACTCATGGAGCCTACAAGTACAATCATGGTGAAAAACAGGAGCGTGATTTTGCGCTTTTGTACGATGTACTTGATCACGGTTGTGTACCTCCTGCCGCCTCGATTGGATCACCGTCAAACAAACGGTCCACCCCTTTGACGATCAGTTGGTCTCCTTCTTTTAGTCCGTTCTTGATCTCGAGCTTGTCACTTACAATCTGCCCGATGACTACACTTGTTTTGACAGCCTTGCCACCTGCATTGACGAAGACATGCGCGTCATCTTTTCCTCTGCTGATGACTGCTTCCACTGGTACGTAGACACCTTCCTGACCCGTTACCGTTTTGGTCGCTTTCACCACCTGACCAGCAAACCAGTCACGAGCTTGGTTGGCGATTTGGACCTCTACGCCAATCGTTCCGGTATTTTGGTTCGTGGCAGGAAATATTTTGGTCACTTTGCCATCCCGTTTTTGTCCATACAAGTCTAATGAGATCGTCTCGCCTACTTTCCACGCCGAAATCTCACGGTCAGGAACGGGCAATACGACTTTTAATGTGTCGATGTTGCCGACTTGATAAACGGGGGTACCTGAACCGACCAAATTGCCCGCAGACGAGAGCTTGGCGATAATCGTCCCGTTAATCGGCGAACGGAGCTGCGTTTTGGCCAGCGTATTGGCTGCCACTTCTTTGGCAATGACGGACTGATTATAAACAGCTTGACTCAACTGTTTGTCTTCTACTCGAGCCCCTTGGGTAACCAGCGAATAGGACTGTTGTGCGTTTTGCAAATCCTTTTGCGCAATCGTCAGTCCATTTTGTGCACTTTCATACTCGCTTTTGGAGATAGCGTTTTGTTGGTAGAGCTTTTCAATCCGGTTGAAATCATCCTGCATTTTTTGCAGAGCAACTGTTGCCTTCTCCACCAGCAAGCGCGCCTGCGTCACTTCTTGCTCTCTCGCCCCATTAGTTACCTTGCTAAGATTTGCCGCGCTCTGCTGCATAGCAGCGTTTGAAGAGGCGACTTGGAGCGAGTAATCCTGGGCGTTCACACGGGCGAGCACATCTCCCGCTTTGACCGTGTCTCCTTCTTTACGATTCATCTCCACGATACGACCGCCTACTTCAAAAGAGACGAGTGCTTCCTCCAAAGGAGACAGCGTACCAGACAACTCCGTGACGGTAACAGCCTGCTCCTTCTTCACTTGTGCAACGACGACATGCTTCACTTCCTTCTGGGGAGCCGAAGCAGGTTGTTGCTCGCTACAAGCCGTCGTTGCCAATAGTCCGATCATCATTACAGATACAAGCCATCTTCTCTTCATGACTTCCTCCGCCCCTATGTAGCTATGCTGTTTTTTTTATCACTTGATGCCTCGTAGCAAGATTTCAGAAGCATTTTCAAAAAGCTCTTCTTCCACCATTTCGATATCGAGATTGACCCGATACTTCGCCATGAATGCATAGAAGAAAGTGGAGACGAACATGAGAGCTGCTGTGAACGGATCTACCTTTGGCAAATGCCCTTGCTCCTGAAACGCTAGGAGCTTGTTAGACAATACCTCGACTGCGGTCATCGGCAGGCTGCTGAACATCTGCACGACTTCGGGATGGTTATCCGCTTCAATCATGCAGATCATGAAAATTTCTTTGCGCTCGACCAATAAGCCGTAATACGTACGTGCGTATCTGACTAGCATTTGCTTGAGATCAGAAAACTCGCCTTGCAACCCTTGCTCCAGCTGCTCCCGGACATCCATGATTTCTTTCAGGAGTTCTGTCAAGATGCCTACCTTGTTCTTGAAGTGACGAAATACCGTCACCTCATTAACCCCTGCAAGCTCAGAAATCTTGCGTGTAGTCGCTCCCTTGTACCCCTTTTGTGCCATTAGCTGACGTGCGGCTGATAAAATTCGCTCACGGGTTTCCTGTTCCTCTTCGCCTCTCCCCCCCAGCTTCTGTTCTATATCTGGGTGATCCATAACGCACCTCCGTGCCAAGCAAGCAATTACTTGCATTTTCATTTTTTTCCAAGCTCATTATATAAAGGAACTGCATGCATGTAAATACTTGCATACAGTTCCGAATGTTAATTTTTCCTTGTCAGCCTTAACGTTGTGTTTTCGTCTTAATCTGCGAGCTTTGGTCTTGCTTGCATTCTGTGCTGTATTCGACCAGATCGATTTCGCAGTCGGGCCCAATCTCGATCTTGTTGCCGCGAACGACCTTGGCCTTTGTGTTTTCCAGATAGATTTCGTCTCCTTCAATCGTCTCTACGGTCAAGGTATTATTGAGAAAATGCTTCAACAGCTTGCCCAAGGTGCTATTCTTAGTTCGGCGCACCTCGATGTACTCTCCGCCCATTTCTTTTGCTTCACAGCTGCCATGCAGAAGTACCTCGATTCGCCCCGCATTCAGCAGTCCTCCGATACTAAACGCACCGTTTGCCCGGAACACTTCCGCTTCACAATCCCCTGCGGTTTTCAATGACCCGAGAACCTTCACGTCCTCGCCTGCCATATTGCCCTGTACTTTGACATTGCCACCTACTTTTAGACTCGTAAAATTCAAATCGTCCGCAACATCCAGCTGACCATATACGGATAACGTATCCATTTTCACTTTGCCTTTAATCGACGCGTTGCCCTCTACTCTTGCGGAAGATCCAATGAGATCTCCCGTGATACTGACATGTCCCGCACAATGAAGTGCCTCGCACTCTACGTCGCCATTGATCTTACCGTAACCCTGCACATCTACTTTGTTGTATACGCCACCCGAAGCATTTACTGCCCCATGAAAGATCAAATCTGGCTTGTTATTATTCTCGTTCTGCATGGTATGGTCTCCCCCTACATAAATTTCGCTTTTAATTCTTCGATGCAATTGGCTAAAATGAGCCGCGTCACTACCCTTACACCGCTGTCAAAATACATTTCGGTAGAGCCAGACACCAAGACGAACGTGGAAATCCCCATCTTGCGCATAAAGATCAGCTCACAAGGCTTTCCTTCGAATTTAGGATAGTGGCTAGCCAGTACCTGTAGCAATCCGCCGCCTTCTTCTACAGTTAAGTCTCCTGCTGCCAAAAGCTTTTCCAACACATAAGCGTATAGTGCCTGCTGGAAGGTAAAGGTCCTTAGGTTTCCGAGAAAAACGTTGAACACTTCTAAAGAGGTAACAGAAACAATGTTTCGTGCCAATAGTTCATCTGCGGACAACGACGTTTCACTCATATTTGGTGAAAACATGTCCGCCAATTCATCCAACGATAAGTCGTCTTTCATGTTCAGGATCTTGTCGATTCGAGCCAAAATCTGTTCGCGCGGGAAAAAGGTTTCTTGCCCTGTAAAAGTCGCTCGGCGAATGAACCACTCCTCTGGAATCAAGTTCTTTCGTTTCCAACGGTACAATTGTCCGTACGAAATGCCAGTAAGCTCCAGCAGGTCCTTCTTCGAGATATGATTTGTGTCCAAGTGAAGCACCTCCAAAAACAATGTAACATAACACTGTTACGTTATTCAACTACAGACTGTTTGACACTTGGGAGACTGTCACAAAATCCCTTTAGCTGGATCAAATAAGTGATCTGAATGCAGAAAGGGAGCATGACATATGAAAAAACAAACACTAGCGGTGACAAGTATGATTGCCTTGCTGTTATCCGTTGCATCTCCATTTACAAACACACAAGCGCCAGCATATGCAGCTGGTCAGGCACCAGCAGTAGAACCAGAAATGAAAACCCTTGCTCAGTTAAACAAAAATGTCGTAGAAGCGGCGAAACAAGCGATGCAAAAACAGGCTGGCGGCGTGCCGATCGAACTGGACGAGATTATAGGAGAAACGGGAGATTGCTGGGTGATTGCGGCCAAAAACAACAGAGGTGAGGTGCTCGTTACCAAGCAGGAGGGCAAGGTTGTATCCGTATCCGTGAAATTAAAATGGAGCGAAGTGGCAGCTGATTTGCAAAATACAGCTACGAGCACGTTAAAAGAAATGGATAATCAGCATGTCTTTACGATTGATTGGGTAGAACGGATCAATTGGGAAAAAGAAAACATTTGGCTGTTCAAAGGGCAAAATGCATCGGTCAGCATTGATGCTGCCACCGGGAAGGGCAACGCTGCGACATTGAATTATACAAACGAGCAAATGAACCCCAAAGTGGTCGATACAGCGCAAAAGGCGCTGAAGTCTCTTTCCAGCGGTAAAGTATCGGCGCTGCTCCCTGAAGTAACACTGGTGAAAAAATCGCAAGAACGCTTGGATCAAGTATGGATTTTCATGGATACCGCACGAAAATACAGAATCGGCATAGGGGCGAAAACAGGGAAAGTAGTGGCAGCGACCATGATCAGTGAGTTCAGAGATGGGAACTATACCGCGGACGAAGATATTCCCAAGGTGTTTGCCAAACCATTCTTTACAAAAGAAACGGCGATTGCTGCTGCCAACCCGATGATGAAAAAGGTTTTCAACCTCGATTTGACCGGATACAATGTTTCGTCCAAATATAACGTATATACGTTTACGAAAAAGGGGAAACCGACTGTTACCGCATCGATCAACCATAAAGGAGTCTTCTATGATTTCGCTGTTACGCCGGAAGACGGCTTGATCAACTAGGGATGCTCTAAGATATTGGGGGCACAATCCACCTTTACCAAATACACCAATGAAACCACCTATTGAAAGGTGGTTTCAGCGTGTTGGCCGTTCTTATGTAAACTCCGCTTGCATCAAGCGTTTCATATCCGTTGGTATCGGTGCCTCGACTACAATCTCTTTTTCGAGAAGCGGATGCAAAAAGGACAACTTCGAAGCATGCAAAGCCTGTCGGCGTAACAAACCTCTCGCTCCCCCATACATCGTATCGCCAGCAAGTGGGTGTCCGATGTGGGCAAAGTGAACGCGAATCTGATGGGTACGCCCCGTCTCCAGCCAGACGCGCGCGAGCGTCATTCCCTCAGAGGTCTGTTGTACCTCATAATGCGAAATGGCAGGATCGCCACTCTCCACGACACGACGCTTCGTCGGATGACGCGCATCTCGGCCAATTGGCGCATCGATCGTTCCAGCTCCCTCTGACAGCACGCCACTGGCAACCGCAAGATACTCGCGATGAAGGCCCCCTTCGCGCAGCAGCCTGTCAGCCAATTGATGACCATAGCTGCTTTTGGCTACGAGAATAGCTCCTGATGTATCTTTATCCAGCCGATGCACAGGATGTACACCCTGTGCCGCCAGTACGGCAGCAAGTGCATGTACCAATGTGTCGGTCTCTTGTTTAATCGGGTGCACCATCATGCCTGCCGGTTTGTTTGCAATCAAGAGATGATCGTCCTCGTACAAAATATCGATGGACGGCATTGGTGTGATCGGTCCCTCGGACTTCGTATCATGCTGGGGCTCCCTAGGCGCTTGCTCTTGTCTCTCGATGACACGAACAGCGATTGTATCTCCTGCTTTTACTTGTCTTTGCAGGAAGGGCTGCTTGCGATTGAGCAAAATCCCCTTACTTCTCGTCAGCCGCTGCATCATGCGCCCCGACACGTTGAGCTTTTGCCGGACGATTTGTTCCACGTTCATTCCCGTGTCTTGTTCACTGACGATGTATTCGATCCAATCTTTGCGGCTCACGTCTAATCCCTCTGTTCCATGCTTTTTTCTTATTGTAGCAAAAGGATGCCAGAGATGCTCGTCTGTAGTCGTCATCCAACGTTTGTGGTCGGGAGAAGCCCTGCCACATGTCTTCCAGTCGCCTGTATCCTCTCTTCGTTCGGGCGGTCTCCTTCCAGACATGTGACAGTGCTTACGGACAGCTTGTGTTTACTTCGTGCTTTTAGAGCGGTTTGGTTGATATTCAGGGGGCTAGGATAACAAACCAAAAGCCCCGTAAGAAGAAGCGCATTTCCAGTCCAAGCGCCTCTGGAGCCCAACCCAGCGGAGGAATAAATGGCGGGGGTTTTCAGCTTCACTTATGAAAACCTTCCTCGAAACTTCTACGTTTGAAGCGCTCCCGCCATTTATTCCGAAGCGGGCAGTCAATCCCCCTTGCGGGGCGTAGGCCGAAGCGTAGACTGGAAATGCGCTTCTTCCTCCACGACAGCTACATTAAAAGACGACAAAAAAGCCACCATGCTAAGCATGATGGCCCTGTAAATTCGCTTTACCCTTTTAAGTTTTCCGGATTGAGTCCTTGCAGCTCTGGCAAAACGAACAGACCGTCTTTGCGAATCAGCACATCATCAAACCAGATTTCGCCGCCGCCGTACTCGGGACGCTGGATGTTTACCATATCCCAGTGGATTTGGCTGCGGTTGCCGTTATCTGCGTTGTCGTATGCGCGACCTGGCGTGAAGTGGAAGCTGCCGGCAATTTTTTCATCGAACAAGATATCATTCATTGGATGCAGGATATACGGATGCACACCGATTGCGAATTCCCCGATGTAGCGCGCTCCTTCGTCCGTATCAAAAATTTGGTTGAGTCTCTCGGTGTTGTTAGAAGTTGCTTCGACGATTTTTCCGTCTACAAACTTCAAGCATACATTTTCGAATTTCGTGCCCATGTAGCTTGTTGCTGCGTTGTACGTAATCGTTCCATTCACGGAGTTACGCACTGGGGCTGTAAAAATCTCGCCGTCTGGAATGTTGCGAAGCCCAGAGCAAATGATACTAGGGATGTCCTTGATCGAGAATTGAAGATCTGTTCCAGGTCCAACAAGACGCACTTTGTCCGTACGATCCATCAATTGCTGCAAAGGCAAAAAGGCTTCGTGCATCTTTTTATAGTCCACGGAACATACGTCAAAATAAAAATCTTCAAAAGCAACTGTAGACATGTTAGCATTTTGCGCCAAAGCCGTGGTCGGGTAGTTGAGCAGCGTCCATCGTACATTGTTGGTCAGGTAGTCATTCAATTCTTGCATCACACTTTGGTGTGCACGACGACGCTCTACCGGGACATCGGCCATCTCGCTGTCGTTGGACGGACCATTAATGACAATATATGTATCCAAATCTTTGTACATTGGCTCTTCCCATTTTGCCAAATGAGCCGCACGCTCTGCACTTGCACCGAGCATCAGCTCACGTTGGATAGACGGGTCAATAATCCGTACGAACGGATAAGCTCCCAATTCATACGCCTGCTTAACTAATTCTTTTGCTAAAGCGTGACCCTCGCCACGAACTTCAATCAACAAGCTTTCTTTTTCCTTCAGGCGTACAGAATGGCTCAGCAAGTTTGTAGCCAGCTTGACGATGCGTGTATCCAGCATGCGATATCCCCCACATTCCTAACATGATTGGTTATTGTTAAAAAATATTTTACCGAATGAAGGTACCTTTTTCAATTCTCGATGTTCTTGGTACTATTCAAAAAAAACCAAAAAATTATCTTGCATAAAATCGACTCTTTCGAGTATTCTAATCAACAAGAGTTTACCTATGTAAAAAATTTGAAAGACGGGAGTGCTGAGTTCATGGTGTTTTCTGTAGTTATCTTCGCTTAGGTGGGACCTCTGTTAAGGGGCACTGCCTCTTACAACCCTTTCAAAAGCTAGAAGCTGCAGGATGCCTGAACCGCTTCCGTCTTTTTCCCGATATGAATTGCGGGCCATGTTCTCGGGTGAACAGTCGGTTTACTGTACCTAAAATTAAAGGTATATAACCGTCTTTCTTTTGTACCCCGTTGAGCTGGTTATTTCCCGCCACCCTTGTATCGTTTGATAAAGCGCAAGCGGAAGAGCATTGTCTCTACCCCGTTTGCGCTTTTTTACGTGGAATTTTTCCAAGAAAAGAATCGAGGTCAAAGCACCTGTAGAAATAGAATGGAGGAATTCTTGTCATGATTTGGCGTTCGTGGGATCTTAACTTAAAGGTACGTCTCTTTGGTGAATTGATTACGCACACCTTTTTTTGGATGTACTTTCCGTTTATGGCGATTTATTTTAGCGATACGTTCGGGAAGGATGTAGCGGGTCTTCTGTTGATGGTACCGCCGCTGCTCGGGATGCTGTCCAACCTGTTTGGCGGATATTTGGCTGACCGGGTAGGGCGCAGGTTCACCATGCTGCTCTCGCTCTGTACATCGACTGTGATGTTCGCGCTGTTTGCTTTCTCCCCGTCCCCTTGGGTCGACTATCTTGCCTTCATCGGGATCGGAATCGCTGGGGCTCTCTATTGGCCTGCCAGCTCCGCCATGGTGGCTGATTTGACCACAGAAGAAGATCGGAGAATTGTCTTTGCTACCTTTTACACAGCGATGAACGTCGGGGTGGTCGCTGGTCCCGTATTGGGTTCTGTCTTTTTTGTTCATTATC
Organism: Brevibacillus sp. FIR094; assembly: GCF_050477165.1. NCBI lineage: Bacteria > Bacillati > Bacillota > Bacilli > Caryophanales > Paenibacillaceae > Brevibacillus > Brevibacillus sp. FIR094. Next base: position 148,292 of record NZ_JBEAES010000006.1, read on the forward strand.
GCCCGCAGCTGTTAATGTTCTGTACCATCGTTGAGTTGCTTTTTGCGATTACCGTCTTTTTCCTCATCAAAGAAACGCTGCCTGAACACGTCCGACATGAGAAGGCAAAGGAGCGTTTTTCCCTGATTCAGCAATTCAAGAGTTACGCCATTATTTTCCGAGATAAAGCATTTGCCCTGTACATTGGCGCGGGGATTTTGATCGCCATTGGATTCATGCAGTTGGATATTTACATGGCGTTGTATGTCAAAGAGCATGTTATGCAGCAATCATTATTTTCGTGGGGCAATTGGACTTATTCTGTCGGCGGAACCAGTGCATTCGGCTGGCTCATGGCTTTAAATGGTTTTTTGGTGGTTCTGTTTACACTGCCAGTCACTCGCTGGTTTGAAAACTGGAGCGATCGCAACAGCCTCGTCATCTCCTCCATCTTATTCGGTCTCGGCCTGTTCTTGATGGCCTTTACGACGAATATTTGGCTCCTGTTCGGCTGTATGGCGATTTTGACATTCGGCGAGCTGATGCGCACACCAGTCGCCCAGAGCTTCATCAGTAAATACTCGCCGGAGGACGCACGCGGTCAGTATATGGGGGCCTCTTCGCTCCAGTTCTCGATTGGTCGCTTCATCGCTCCCCTGACGATCGGTCTATCCCAATGGCTCGCTCCTGTTGGTGTATTCGGTGTCATCCTAGGCTTAACCCTAGCCAGTGCTTATCTGTATGTCATTTTGTTCCGGATGATTGGTGCCAAAGAACTTAGCAAGAGTAGCTAGAGTAGCGCATGTCGTTCTACCAAATCCCCTCCTCTCATATAAATGGGTCAAAGATAGCTTGACCAGGAGGGGATCGTCATGAACCAGCCGAATGCCTTTGCTACATTTAGAGAGCACCAAGGAGTCGTCTACCGAACTTCTACCTATCTTCAATGGGGACCGAGTTCAGAGGGTCATCGTTCTCTTGGGAGCTGTCTCTTACTGAACCCTGGTAGTGCCAAGCCTTTTCGTGAAAGACCTGCTTCCGGTCATAGCATCATAGGTCAAACCACACTCGATCCCACCATGCGACAATTGATCCGGCTGGTGGAGACGATCTACGGAATGCGGTCATTGGTCGGCAGATTTCATATTTACAACCTGTTTTCTGTACAAAATGCTGCTGCCGTGAGTGCCATTTCTCATTTCGAGCAGCTCATTCACGAGAAAGAAACGACGCTTGCGGCTCAGCTCGTATCTACGCAGGAACTGCAAAAGCATCCGTGGCTCCTGCTGGGGTGGGGGCTTTCACATCACCATTCCTGGCAGCATTTTTCTTCGCTCAAGAAACTGTGGAAACAACGGATCGCAGCAGCAGGGGTACCGACTTTTGGCAAACCCTGCCCCAAGGGAATCGATTACTACCATCCCAGTCCGCCTCTACATGCGACGAAAGAAATGATCCTGGAGGAACTGGTGGAGATCTATAGGAAAACGATTGGGCGAAAGTCTGCCCATCCGCTTTAGATAAAAAAAGAGTCTGTCTCCCCACAAAGCGGGAAACAGACTCTTTTCCATTTACTACGGCAACTCGCTGCCCTCGAAAAATTCCGTTCTGTCAAAACGACCGCGCATCCATTTGTACGTATCATCATAGATGGCGCGCTTGACAGGGTCCGTGCTCTTGACAGACTCTAGCAATGTCTTGGAGCCGAAGTAGTAAGCGTGTACGTTGTTTTTATCCATCCCCAGTTTGTGGGTGGCCACTAACTGATTGTAGTACGTCTGATAGAACTTCGGATCATTGTACATCTTCCAGTCGCCTTCGATCTCGATGTCCATGTCGTACTTGTTGACGACGTCCAGTACCCCTTGAATACGGTCAATTCCTACCGGCTTGTCGCTGTAATAGCTCGGCTGCAGGAACGCCTTATCGAAATAAAGAGATTTCCACTCGGACACTCCCGGTGAACCGAAATACGGAATCCAATAGTATCGCAACGCCTCGTCATGCACCATGCTACCCATGTCACGAATCAGCTGGCGTTCTTTCGGTGCACTATCCTCTACCAGCTCATGGAACCAATAGATTCCTTCTAGTTTCAGATAAGCGTAACCTTCCTTGTTCCAGCGCTTCATGAGCTCCTGGAAGTACCATTCCAGTGCAGCTTTGCGATTCTGATACGCTTGCTCTTCCCCAATTCCCGCAGGGTTGAAGGAAAGGGATGGTTTCTTTTCATCCAGCTGGCCAAAATTGGTCTGACTGGCATTCGGATATGGCAGAGCCAACACGACATTTTCCTGCGTCGGTGTTGAATACAGCGTTCCGCGCAGGCGATTGTATTCCCGCATAGCTTGGTTAAGAGCATCCAGCTGCTTGTTCGAGCCGAACAAATCATTCATATACATTGTCCAGCTTTCCTTCGTAGCAGGAATAGTCTGATACGGCAGGAACAGAATCGTGTCAAACATCTGGTCACGCATATAACCATCTACGGTGCGGTAGCCAACCATCGGGAGGAAATCTTCTTTGGTCCATGTCCCGAGTTCGCCATGCTCTCCGGAATAAGCGAGCAGCATATTTTCCACACGACGCCCTGCTTGCTTGGCTTCTTCCAGCTTCGCTGGGTTTGGTGGCGGCAGCAAGACAGCGCCATTATTCCACGCGCTATCCGTTTTTGCCCATACTTCCAGCTGGCGAGCAAACGTAAATACTTTCACCGGGAAAGATACCCGGACATAACGGGTGTTGACGTCAGGCAAGGTTACGCTCAATGTGCGTGTAACCAACTTGTCCTCTTTGGCAGAAACATCGTGAACGGCTCTTCCCGCATACGACCACACTTTCCCGTCGCGAGATACCTCGACTTCCATGTATTCTGGCATCGTGATGCCTGAAGTCTTCTGCTGCTTAAACGTTAGCGCAACTCTCTCCAGTGGCTTCGCCTCGTCGAGCTCAACGGTCACCTTGCGCCCAAACTGACGGTGGTATCCCGTCCAGTCTTCTGAAGGCGTAACAAGTCCGCCTACTGGACCCGGATACTGCTTCTCCAGCTCTTGGAAATACGAGTCTGGCGCTCCAAAAGTAGTAACAGATGTATAACTGCCTGGTGCGATATTGACCAGTTCGTCCTTCTCTGCTGGCTCTTTCGCCTCTTCTTCTGGATCAGCAGGCTTCGTTGTATCCGTTTTTGTTGCTCCTGTGTCTGCTTCTTGCTTTTCTCCCTCTACTACCGTCTTGCTTTCATCAGCTTTCGTTGTCGAGTCATTAGAGGAAGTCACCGGTGCAGTCTTTGGCGTGTCCTCTACCTTTTCGTCAGCTGGCTTACCAGCGTCCTTGATCTCAACCGGAATTGTCGTCGTTTTGTAGCCGACTGTCACCGTGAGATTTCCTTTTCCTGCTGTAGGACCAGCAACAAAGGTTCCGTCAGCTGAAATGGTTCCCAGCTCAGGACGATCAAAAGCGAAAATAGGTGTAAACGGCAGCTCATCTCCACTGATACTGTTTACCTTCAAGCGTTGGCTCGTGCCAGCAGTCAAACTCAGCCGCTCTACATCTACCTTGTATTTCACCTGCTCTGCTTGCTGGTAGCGTGCATCCAAGACGCGCTCAGCGATCACAGCAGCCTCTGCACGCGTGACAGTACCTGTCGGATTAAACTTGCCGCCTGCACCTTGCATCCAGCGCTGATTCGTTACTTCATCCACGGCCGTTTTGGCATAGTCGGCGATTTCCTCTTCATCGCTGTATGCAACAGGAGTCTGACCTGCCACTTTGGTCACCGCGCCCTCTTTCATCAAGCGAGACAGCATGACAGCCAACTCTTGTCGGGTAAGCGGGTCTAGAGCACCCATGGTGTGCTCACTTCTACCGTTCATCACACCCAACTTAGAGAGTCCATATACGTACGGGGCATAAGGACTTTCCAATCGGACATCTTCAAAAGCAGCATCGTCGATTTCTGTTGGTTGAAGACCGATTACTTTTGTCAAAAGCACCGCAATATCTTGTCGAGACATCGTGTTTTGCGGGTTGAAGCGGTTTTCTCCCTGCCCACTGATCATATGAAGGGCTGCGAGTCTGTTTACGGCTTTACTTGCGTAGCTTTTGCCCAAATCCGTAAACTCCGTGTGCGCTTCTTCTTGTTTTTTGAACTGATCTTCCAGCTTCTTGGTCTCTCCTGCTGGTTTCTCGCTCTCCACCACCGGTTTCTCTGGCTCTGTCGCAGCATGAGTCAACGGCGTGCTTTGGACCAGTAATGTAGCTGCTGCCAATAGCGCAGCTAGCATTCTGCTCCCGAATCTACTCTTGCTCATTGCATTTTCTCCTCCAATTATGCCCCACTCTTATGTCTACTCGGTCGGGGTAACCATTGGTCCGCGCGGCGGTCTAGGTCCGAAAAACTGATAGTAATCTACCTTGATATTTCCGTTGTAGAGCTTGCGCTTTTTGCTTGCTGTACGACCAAAATGCTCCTCAAACTGTTCGTCGGACGTAATAACATAGAAAGACCACGTATCCATGGCAGCAAAGGTTTTCCCCATTTCGCCATACATCTTGGCAACCTGCTTCCATTCTCCCAAGCGCTCCCCATAAGGTGGGTTGCAAATCAAGTAGCCGTACTTGCGCTTGGTTCGCACATCCCGCACATCCATGCGCTGAAAATGAATCAGGTCATCTACACCGGCCTCAGTGGCGTTGTGGCGGGCAATTTTCAAGATCTCGTCATCCATATCTGTCCCGATAATCTCTAGCTTTTGATCATAACGAGCCAAATCATGGGTCTCTGCGCGCGCTTCACGCCAAGCTGTTTTCGGAATGATAGGCCACGTCTCGGAAACGAATTCCCGGTTCATCCCCGGAGCGATGTTTTGTCCGATCAGCGCCGCTTCAATCGGAAGTGTACCCGATCCACAGAATGGGTCCATAAATACCCGATCAGGCTTCCAGCGAGACAGCATAATCATCGCCGCAGCCATGGTTTCCTTCAGTGGCGCTTGTCCGATCAATTCCCGGTAGCCGCGCTTGTGCAGGCCCGGTCCTGACGTATCAATCGTCAGCGTCGCCACATCCTTGAGAAGAGCCACCTCGATCTTGTACAGCGGCCCTTGCTCATCGAACCACTCGCGCTTGTAGGTCTTTTTCAGACTTTCTACCACTGCTTTTTTCACGATGGCTTGGCAATCTGGCACACTGAACAAGGTAGATTTGACCGATTTCCCTTCCACAGGAAACGTCCCGTCCTCTGTGATCCAATCAGCCCAAGGTAGTGCTTTTGTCTGTTCAAACAGCTCGTCAAACGTAGTCGCTTTGAACTCCCCTATCTTTAGACGCACGCGGTCGGCAGTTCGTAACCACAAATTTGTGCGGGGAATCGCAGAAATATCTGCCGTGAACGTTACCTTGCCGTTTTCCACCTGTACCGGACCGTATCCGAGTGCCTTTACCTCTTCTGCTACTACTGATTCCAAACCAAAAGTCGCCGTAGCGATCAATTCTACTTTTGCATATGTAATCTCCTGTCCGTCCAATATCCTTCGGGCCATGCCCTCATCCTACTACCTTACATATTATATTACCCCATTTACGAATAGCGTTGGTAATCTTGTCTAAATTCAAAAGACCCATCACCGAAAAACAGTGACGGGTACGGCATGTGGATCATCCATATGGGACATCCTACGAAAAACTTTGCGTACGGGAGGGAGTCAGGGTGCCAGAATTACCTGAGATGGAGACCTATCGCCGACTGCTACAGGATAAAATCGGTGGCGGAACAATTACTGCCACTCACGTACAGCGGGAAAAAACGATTAATCTGCCACCTGCGGAATTTGCTCGTCTCTTGCAAGCCAATCGCCTGACACTTGTCGACCGACGTGGCAAGCATCTTCTCTTCCATTTGGAAAGTGGACATGTCCTGCTGCTTCATCTCATGCTCGGCGGTTTTCTATACCTAGGCTCTGCGGAAGACAAGCTAAAGAGAACCGCCCAAGTGACTCTTACCTTTGGAGAACGCATTTTATATTTTCACAGCCTCCGTTTGGGCTACCTTCACTTGCTCACCAACGTTCAGATCGACGAAAGACTGGCTCCACTCGGTCCGGAGCCATTGGACCCGCTGTTTACCTTTACCCGATTTACGGAGCTGCTCGCTGACAAGCGCAGCGTCCTCAAAACAGCATTAGTCAATCAGCATTGGCTCGCGGGCATCGGCAACTGCTATGCGGACGAAATCTGCTTTCATGCCGCCATCCTACCTACCCGGACGATCCCGACGCTTTCTCTCGAGGAACAAAAACGACTGTATCATTCCATGCAAACCGTGCTTAAAGAAGCGATTCGATTCGGTGGTTACATGCAGCCGCTTTTTTCTGGTGACTCCCTAACAGGTGGTTTCGATGAACGCTGTCAGGTGTACGATCGTGGCGGAGAGCCTTGCCCGCGCTGTGGACAGCCTATCGAAAAGAGCGAGCTCTCCTCCCGCAAAGTATTCGCCTGCACGAACTGCCAGCATTGACAGACGCTATCACATCTCTAGACGACAGGAGTTTTTGCAGCTTCCATCTGCTTGATCATAAAGACCTGCTCCGTCTCGGAAGGACCAAATCCCGCAGCTTGCAGTATTTCGACAAGCAAGGTATCAGCCGCGCGCAAATTAAACGTAGAACGGCGGCAATCGTGTGCAAGGGGCACATACACATGCGCGAGTGCGGTTTTCAAAATGTCTTGGGCATCAGGATGCTCTGGCTGCGCTACACATTGACGTAGCACGATCCCGCTCACTTTGCCTTCTTCGTTTACCGAACACTTATACATCGCGTAGCCGACCACCTGACCCTCACTGTCTTCGACGAGCAAGGCCTGCGCATCTCGCAAGTTCAGCCAATAATTTTGCCAAGGGACATCAGTCACGTAAAACGGCAGCATAGCGACTTCCGGGGCCAAAATACGCCGAACCCGAAAATCAGCCTGTTCATTTGTCTGAAAGGCATTCTCCGCCAGCGGTCCACTCTGCTGTAAAAACAACAGACGATCCACGACGTCATAGCCTTTTTGCTCATATAAGGCAATCGCTTTGGTATTTTGGCTCAATGCCTCCAAGGTAGCTACTTCCACCCCAGCTTCCCGGTACAAATCCAATGCCGCCTCAATCAGTTGCTTCCCTACTCCTTGTCGACGATATTCTGTGGCGACACCCGTTCCACCATTCCACGCGACTTTTCGCCCTGCAATAGTTCTCATCCCGCTGGCAACTACGCCAATCGGCTCTGTGCCGTCAAAAGCAACCACAGACAGGGACAGCACGTATCCCTCGCCCCCCAGTCGCTGAACAAGCATTTCTTCTGTCATCGTAAACTCGATAAAATAGCCTTCAAATCCTCGGTTCCACGCTTTGGTCACTTCTGCAAAGGTACAGTCGCTCATCCGTTTGATGGTAATCATGGTATCACCTTCCTAGTTTTTGATAAAATTATTTTAATCGATAAAGTCTAAAAATTCAATTATTTTGGAACGCTTTTTCCAGCTTTGTCACCCACACGCCTGACATGGTAATATGAAAAAAATCATCTATTCGGGAGGTTCCTATGCGCAAACAGCTTACGGTCGGCTCGCTCATTCCTGGACGATCTGACGTACAGATGTCGAGTCCAGCTCCCGTTCCCGTGCAGACACATACATCGTTGAAAAAAACAGAAATGAGCCCGGCTCGCCCCCAATTAGAGCAGAAGCTCGTACAGGTGAAGCAACGCTCACAAACGATGCCAGTCCGGTACACTCCCTCTCAGACACTATTACAAGCTGCGCTTACGCAAGATCAACCCATCGCACACAAATGCCAACAAGGGCATTGCGGCAAGTGCAGTGTACAGATCGTAGCTGGTGCATCATTACTCGACACCCCAACCGGACAGGAAAAAGCAAAGCTGGGAGAAAAACTCGCTACGGGCTATCGCCTCGCTTGTCAGAGCACGTTTCGCTCTTCGATTCCTACATAGAGGGTATTTTTAATAGAAAAAGGTGGCCGTAGCATGAATCCTACACGCATCCTACTATTCGCTGGGGGTAATCTGGGCAACTGGGCGATCCAAGAGATTCGCGAAAATGATTGGCTCATCGGCGTTGACAGAGGGGCCTTGTTCCTCGTTCGCAACGGTCTTGTGCCAAGATTGTCGATCGGTGACTTTGATTCTGTCAGCACCGAGGAAATGGCAGAAATTGAACGTCACAGTATGCACGTCTCCTCCTGCGATCCCGTCATGAAAGATTTGACCGATACAGAGATGGCCCTTACTTGGGCAATCGAGCAACAGCCCGAGGAGATTGTACTGCTCGGTGTGCTCGGCTCTCGTTTTGACCATATGCTGGCAAATGTACACTTGCTGAACAAAACGTTGCAGACGGGCACCAACTGCCTCATCCTCGATGAGACCAACGAAATCCGTCTGATTGACCGCCATAGTACGATCAAGCAGGATCATTTTGATCATATCTCTCTGCTGCCTTTTACACCGGAAGTCACAGGGATTACCTTAACCGGATTCCTCTATCCGTTGAAGGACGCGACCCTGCGGATCGGCGACACGCTTGGCATCAGCAATCTGCTAACGGAACAGACTGGAACGATCACGATTCAAACGGGCAAGCTGCTCGTTGTCAAAAGCAAAGATTAATCGCTAGAAAAAGAAAGGATCCCCCTGCAAGATGCAGAACAATGGAGATCCTTTTCCTTTTACCTGAAACAAATGCAGGCTACTCTTCCTCTACCTGCATCGGCAACTGCCAATCAATCTCTGGAAGCCCGCGCGAATGCAAAAACTCATTCGTCCGCGAAAAAGGACGACTGCCAAAAAAGCCGCGATTCGCTGAAAACGGGCTCGGATGCGGGGAGGCGATGACGAAATGCTTGTTTCGATCAATGAATGCCGCCTTCTCCTGCGCATGCTTTCCCCACAGGATGAAAACGAGTGGTGTCTCCCGGTCGTTCAACAAATGAATAATTCGATCCGTAAACGTCTCCCACCCAATGTCCTTGTGCGAATTCGGAGTACCACGACGTACCGTCAGAACGGTGTTGAGCATCATGACGCCTTGCTTCGCCCAATGGTTCAGGTAACCATGCTGGGGAATTTCAAAACCGACATCGCTTTTCAGTTCTTTGTAGATGTTGACAAGAGACGGTGGCGGCTTGATTCCCGGCTTAACCGAAAAGCTCAATCCATGTGCTTGTCCCGGCCCGTGATACGGGTCCTGCCCCAAAATCACAACCTTTGCATTCTGATATTCAGTCAAGTGCAGCGCTGTGAATATATGGAACATATCTGGGTAGATTGTCTGCGTCTGGTACTCTTCCTTCAACGTCTGACGAAGCTTTTCATAATAGGGCTTCTCGAATTCATCGGCCAATACGGGGGCCCAGTCATTTTGCAATATGGTTGCCATGTTCCTCACCTTGTCCGCTGTTTTTTTCTACCTTACCACAAACCGTCCAATCACTGAACCACTGATTCAAGAACTAGGACTATTCTAATTTGGTCCTATCTTTCCCATGATTCCTAGTCTTTGTTTCCTAGTACCCTCGTTTGATAGCTTTTCTCCTATGATCTTTGACATAATGATTGCTGGGAAGATTTAGAGAAAAGAGAAAGGGAGAGGGTTTCACATCATGAAATGGGACATCAAGTCATTTTTGGGGGGCATTGTTGTAGGTTCGGTGCTCTTTTCCGGTATTGCCATTGCAGCACCCGCTTTTCCAGACGCGGAAGAAGGAATGAAAACACCGTTCACCTACTACTTTGACGGGTTGCCGAAATCACCAAACAGCGACGTACAAGGCATCATGTACAAAAACTCCGTCTATGTGCCAATCCGCTTCGTAGCAGAGAACCTGAACAAACCGGTCATTTACGATGCGAGAACCAAATCGATTTTCATCGGTAAAATTCCAACAGCAAAAATGTACTCCAAAATGGAAGCAATCGAGCTGGTGAAAAAGAAATTCGCTGGCAAACTCTCGCCAACACATGTAGTCGAGTACGCTCATGACGACGAAAAAGGGCACTATGTCATCCAAGTGTACCAAACGGTCGTGAATAACTTCCAATCTGGCGACAGCTACACCAGTACGTATGGCTGGTTCGTAGTGAACCCGAATACCGGGGAAATTAAGTCGTTGTTATAAATTCTTTTTGCACTTATTTATTCGTACGAAAAAGACAGCGGACTAGGGACCCGCTAGCACCGGAGGATATCTTCCGGTGCCTTTTTTATTTCTTGGAAAAATTTAGATTGATTACCACTTGTCCCATGTGATACGATCTCCCTACAAAACTTAACATACATTTTTATTTACTATTTATTTTATATAAGGAGTGAACTTGTTTATGTCTACCTTACCGAACTGGGCGAGTTTATACCTTCAACGTCTACAGCTAGACCGCAAGTCCCCCAGCTCTCTTATCTCAGTCAGCTCTGTCGCGCGCATCTACAGACCTTTCCTTATGAAAATGTAAGTAAGCTGCTCTTCTTCCGTGACGGAAAACATAAGGTACCGACCCCTGAGGAATATGTACACAATGCGATCCACTATAACTTCGGCGGCACATGCTATACCAATAACCACAGCTTTCTCGCACTGCTTCGCACCCTTGGATTCTTCGGTCAGCTCATCTTGCCAGGTGGTGGGCATGCTGCCATCTTGATCGATGGTCCAAACACAGGAGAAACACCCGTCTATGTGGATACGGGGGCTACCGCTCCTATCTTTGAGCCGATTCATTTTCTGGAAGACGGGAACCATGCCAGGCCATTCGGCGCTGTTTCGATGGATTTGACCAAAAGTCCCGATCATCCTGAACACTATCGCTTTACGCGATATGAAAACGGAAAAGTGGCACTTCCCCCGTGGGATTTTCATCCGGATGAACGAAAAGAACTGTCCGACTTGTCGGAAGTCATCCGCGCCTCTTTTTCACCAGACGCCTTCTTTTTGAATCGACTTCACATACATCGTTTTCAGCTGGAGCAAGATCGCTTCGTGCTCCTCAAAAACAACACTCTCCACATCGGTTATTCAGATGGCACAGGCCAGATAACACCCCTCCACACTGTCTCTGATATAGAAGCTGCCGTAGCCGATGAAATGCAATTGCCACTTCTCCCTGTTCGCGAGGCGGTAGAAATCCTGCTCGACCGTGGAATTGATATTTTCACTGTCACTAAAAAAGAAGAAGTCCCACTTGAGAACTAAACTCTCGATCCTCCTACCATTTGCTAATATCTGGTTGACAATGATAATATTTCTCAATAATATGGAAAAGTAGGGAAATGGGATATAAGGAGTGTCGCACTTCATGATGATGGAGATAAAAACATACGTCGTTCAGGAAGGTCATTCTGACAAAATTGTACAAGGCTTTAGCGAGCCTGGTGCTGTTGAGAAGGCTCCTGGTTTTGTAGATTTGAGCGTGCTGGTTCAAAAGCCACGCAAAGGTGAAGAAGAAGTGGTCGTCATAATCCGCTGGGAATCAAAAGAAGCATGGAAGCAGTGGGAGCTGAGTGATGTTCATCTGGCAGGTCACCGCGAAGCGCGCGAAGAAAAAACACCTGAGTGGTACATTAGCGGCAATACCGGCCATTACGAGCTGAAAGCGAAAAAAGAACCGCAGCCTTCTTAAATACAAACAAACCAGCCCAGACCTTGGAAAAACTCCGATCAATCTAGGCTGGTTTTTTATTTTCCTCTATCCTTTTCCAAACCGTATTTCTCCATCTTCCGGTACAAGGTCGACAAGCTGATTTGCAGTTCATTGGCAATCGCGGCTTTGTCCTGTCCATACTTGCCTGCGTTCAAGTAGCGCTGGAGAATGGAGCGTTCATAATCTGCCACCAGCTTTTCCAATCCCAAATCGCTGCCTACTGTCGTCGATTCATCCTCGAACAGCAAATACTCAGGAAGCTCTTCGTTGCCGATGACTTGCCCCTCTGCCATATTGACCATATACTCGACGGCATTTTCTAGCTGACGAATATTTCCCGGCCATTCGTATGTTTGTAGTCGTTGGACGAGCTGGGCTTCGAGCTCCAGTCTGCCTTTTTGCAGCAACGTCCCGTACCGATACAGAAAATGCTGTAGGTAAAGCGCGATATCCTCCGTGCGTTCGCGCAACGGCTTTAATCGCAGGGGGATAACATTGAGTCGATAATACAAATCCTCGCGAAACGTTCCTTCCCTGACCATGCTCTCCAAATCTCTGTGTGTAGCAGCAATGACACGTACATCCACCCCTAGCGTCTTCACGCCGCCTACCCGATCTACCGTTTTCTCCTGAAGGACGCGCAGCAGCTTGGGCTGTAGAGACAACGGAATATCGCCTACTTCATCCAGAAAAATCGTTCCCTTGTGGGCCAATTCAAATTTCCCCGGCTTCCCTTCGCGTCTGGAGCCTGTGAATGCGCCACCTTCGTACCCGAACAATTCGCTTTCTAACAAGGTTTCGGGAATCGCCGCGCAATTGACTGCAATAAATGGATGTCTACTGCGTCCACTTTCACAATGAATAGCTTTTGCCAACAACTCCTTGCCCGTTCCGCTTTCTCCCCGGATCAAAACAGTGGAAATGCTGTTCGTCACTTTTTTCGCTTTGGCAATCACATCACGCAAGCCTGTTTCTGCCCCAATCAGCTGGGCGAAATACACCGGATGAACCGAGGCCTGCGGCATTTCCTCCTGAATGTTACAGCTCTTCTCCCGCTCCGCATCGAGTTCTAGCAGCTTGTGCTCAATCAAGGAACTCGTATGCTGCAAAAACGGCATCCATTTTTCCGAATGGTGCAGCATTTTTTCTTTTTGTTCGGGGGAAAACCCGATAATTCCGATGACCCCTACCGTCTTCTCCCGTTTGTGCACCGGAAATCCAATCGTCGCTAGCTCTCGGCATTGCTGTAAAAACTTGCAATTGCCACACTCCGACTCGTTCTTTTTCATGTCAAAAATCATTCCCGGCTGTCCGGTTTGCAGGATCATTCGGAAAAACGATCCCTCCGGCGCTGGCAACCCAATCAACTCCTGATAGTAGCCGGTTCCGCTCACACGTATCCCTTGTTCATCCAGGATGGTAACATCGAGTCCCAGTACCTTGGAAATATTGTCGGCGTACGATTGAATGAATTCCTCGATCCGGGAAAACTCTGTCATGCCCAATCCTCCAGTTCCACGTTCCTTTATCCCTTGGACACTGCCACCATTGGCAGACTAGCTAGCGCCTGCTCCATATCCGCGATGATATCCTCCACATCCTCCAAGCCCGTCGATAAGCGAATCAGACCATCTGTAATGTTGAACTTGATCCGCTCAGAGGCAGGGATCGAGGAATGGGTCATCGAGGCAGGATGCTGTACCAGTGTCTCGGGATCTCCTAAACTAAACGATATCATAGCCAAGTGCAGAGCGTTAATGAAAGATTTGGCTGCCTCGTAGCCGCCCTTTACTTCGAAGGAAACGATCCCGCCCATTCCGGCCATTTGCCGTTTGGCCAGCTCATGCTGTGGATGCGAAGGCAGACCAGGGTAGTAGACGTGCGAGATTGCTGGGTGCTGCGCCAAAAACTCTGCCACTGCCTGCGCGTTTTTCCCATGCTGTCTGACACGCAAGCCGAGTGTTTTCAGCCCACGCAAGATCAAGAAAGCATCCCAAGCATTCAAATTCTGTCCCAAGTCTCCCATGACGTTTTTGCGCATGAATTGGATATGTTCCTGCTTCCCGACGATGAAGCCCGCGATGACATCGCCATGTCCGTTCAAATATTTGGTGGCGCTATGCACGACGACATCCGCCCCCAGCTCAAGCGGTCGCTGCAAATACGGCGTTAAGAAGGTGTTGTCGACGATTACCACAATGCCATGAGCGTGCGCCAAACGTGACAACGCTGAGATATCTAAAACAGTCAGGCACGGGTTCGAGGGTGTTTCAATGTACAGGACTTTTGTATTTGGTAAAAAAGCTCTCTCGACTGCCTGCAAATCGGTGCAATCGACGAAGTCCGTCACAATGCCATAGCGCGGGGCCATTGTGGTCAGAAATTTGTAGCTCCCCCCGTACACATCTCGCGTACACACCACATGATCACCCTGCTTCAAAAAGGCGAGCAAAGCCCCTGAAATAGCTGCCATCCCACTGCTTACGCCCAAGGCAGCTTCGCCATTTTCCAATGCGGCGATTTTTTGCTCCAAGGTGGTGATGGTAGGGTTGCCGTATCTTCCGTAGTACGTTCCTTCCCGCTCTCCAGCCACGCATGCCGCTGCGGAGTCTGCATCTGGAAACGCGTAGGCCACGGCAGGCACCACCGCAGATACGACTGCTCCTGTTTTTTGGCAAGGCGTTTGTGCTGTATGAATAATGGAGGTGTCCATCTTCCACTTGTTTGTCGTCATTTCTCGTCTCTCCCTTTGGTTTGTGCTGTTACCAAAGGGTATAGCAAGGAGCGTGCCAACGTGAGAAACCGCATCATTCCAGCGCATTTCCCTTTTTGTGCTCATAGACTTTCGCAAGCATGCAAATGAACTTTTTCAGATCCACGAGAAAAAAGCCGTTAGTTGCCCCAACGACTTTTCGCATAGTTGCAATTGCGTTTTGCATAACTAGAAAAACAGCTTATACGAGCATGCCGCCCGCGCTTTTCCTGTATTTCAAAATGCCTTCTGCTGCTCGATAGGAGAGAGCACCCATCGTTCCCGTCGGATTGTAGCCGCTATTGTGCGCAAAGGCAGAGGCTCCGACGACAAATACGTTTTCCGCATCCCACATCTGCAAGTAGTTGTTAACGGCCGAGGTTTCTGGAGAGGCTCCCATGATGACGCCACCTGTATTGTGGGTCGATTGGTATGGTGTGATATCGTAGGGGCCGAGCTTGCGGTTGATTTCGAGCTTCTCGTTCGCACCCATTTCTTTCACAATTTCCGCACACTTATCTGCACAAAAAGCCGCCAGCTCCCTGTCCTGATCGACGAAATCATACGTAATGCGCATCAACGGATCACCAAATGCGTCCTTGTACGTCGGGTCCAGATCAAGGAAGTGCTGTCGAAATGGCATCGAAGCTCCTTGGGCGCCTACGGATATGAACCGATTCGTGTATTTGATCGATGCAGCCTTGAAATCCTTGCCCCAGCTAGGCGTCCCCGGTGGCACCTTGTTCGTTCCGATTGGTCGGAAGCCAGTTTGTGTGACAGCGATATTCGCCCCATGGATAAATTTCAAATCGGCGTGATCGAAGTTATCACCGTTGTAGTCATCCAAACACATTCCCAACGATCCTGCGCCTGCAAAATTGTTAAACTCCTTGTCGTCGAAGAAGCCGACCGCGCCTCCTCTCATGACCTGGTAGGCGTAGTTTTTACCGATTACGCCTTTTCCCGTTGCTGGATCATACGGTTTCCCCAGCTTGGACATGAGCAGGATTCGCGCGTTGTTGAATACATAACTGGTCATCACCACAATATCGGCGGGCTGTTCGAATTCCTCCCCTGTCGTGACGTCCGTATACAAGACGCCTGTCGCCTTGTTCCCTGTATGTAAAATTCTGCGGACATGGGAATGCGTGCGAATTTCAAACTTCCCTGTCTTCTTCGCTACCGGGATTACCGTCACCACTGGATCGGCTTTTGCTCCGTACTCGCAACCAAACCTTTCACAGAAGCCGCAGTACTGACAAGCTGCCCGAGCCACCCCGTCTGGATTGGTATACGCTTGCGAGAGATTTGCTGATGGAAGGATGTATGGATGCAGGTTTTTCTTTTTCGCCGCATCCGCAAACATTTTCATACTCGGTGTCGTACGCATCGGAGGTATCGGATAAGGACTGGAGCGTTTTCCCCCCAACGGATTCTCCTCGCCTGCGATTCCCGCCATCTTTTCAAACTTATCGAAGTACGGCTCCAGTTGATCGTAGGTAATACCCCAATCCTGGATCATCATTCCCTCTGGAATTTTCTTTGCCCCATATCGTTCAATCGTCTTGGAGCGAATTTCGAAATCATACGGCAGGAAGCGGAAGGTCTGTCCGTTCCAGTGGATACCAGCTCCCCCGAGTCCTGTCCCGATCAAAAAGGAACCGTATGACCGCATGGGAAGCGCGCGAATGTTCATTTGACTGCGGAACGTGATCGTTTCCTTGGACAAATCTTGCATCATCTCGTATCGAAGAGCGTAACGCAATTCATCGTGTACCATGAAGTAGTCTTCGGTTTTGCGCTCCTTGCCTCGCTCTAGGCCCACTACTGTCAAACCTTGCTTGGTTAGCTCGGAAGCGATAATACCTCCTCCCCAGCCCACCCCTACGATTACGACGTCAACCTTGGGCAGCTTTTTGGCCATATGTACAGTCCCCCTTAATGTTGTTGATGATCCCGCAGACTTAAGGGAGCCATCTTCACAAACTCAGGCTTATCGATCAGCTGTGTATACGCCATCTGATTACCTGGGAAATTCTTCATTTTCCAGCCGTCCATATTTTTATTGCCTCCGTACAGAGGGTCTGCATAAACGCCTTCGATCGTACTGGCCCGCAGCATATTGAAAAAAGTACTCGCCGAAATGGTCGTCAATTTTACTTCATCGGTTTCAAAAGCCTTTAAAACAGCGTCCTGCTGATCCGCCGGGAGTTCATAAAACCGTTTTCCGTGGGTACTGTTACTGTAGTTGTTCATCTCTTGAAGGCCGATATCGAATATTTCCCTACGTTTCAACCTGCCCTGATAGCCCTGTGTGATCTCACCTGGAAAAAAGGGCGCTTGCATGTATTCTCGAGCATTAAAGCCCCAATCACCCGCTAGCTGGTGGTCAATGAAATAAGCGGCACCGAGTGCCTTCGCGCCTGGACCCAGCTCATCCTCAGGATAAATGCGCTCACAGGCGGCATCCGCCACCTTAAATTGCTCAGGCGTAAAAAACATGAGTGCCTGATTGTAATCGGCAGCAGGGGGCGGTGCTGCTGGCTGCGCCGGAGGTTCTGGTTTGCGGAGCAAGCTCCCTGCCACGCCACCCACCACCAAGCTTCCGAGCACCAGACCGGAGTTTTTCAAGAAGTTCCTTCGGGATACTGGCTGCTCCTTCACGTTGTTTGAATCTGCCAAATCTACCACCTCCAGTGATTTCCTTCCTTTGGTTTGTGCATTTTTTCCACAAGATACTCGTGATCACCGGAATTTTTTCCAACAAGCTCCACTCATAACTTCATGTCGCGAACAAAGGATAAGTTTATCTAGGTAGGAAAACTTGGAGGGATCGTGATGAAGCACTTCCACACATGGGTAGGAACCGTAGGGGTAGGGGCTGTACTTCTAATGACAGCTTGTATGAATCAGGCTGCTCCGCCTACGAAGCCGCATCCACCAGCACACACACAGTCCACCGTGCAAACGCCCAAAGGCGCAACTGTTATTCCAAGCGTGGATCGTGATAAGAAATTCACGACAAACGCTCACGGCCATACGTATAGCGGAATGGGCAATGCTCTCTACAGCACCATGGGCAGCTCACACTTGCACACGGGCGGTCCTTCTACAAAGCTGGAAGCCCAACTGAAGGCAGCGGGCGTTCACGGTGTTCAGGCATTGATCGTGAACGATGCCATCTACTTAGCCCCTTCTACTGCCAATGCACAATCGATCAATCAAATGGACCCGATGCAGTCCCATCTCATCAGCAATTACTCGGGAAGCTCCAGTCGAGGGCATGATGCTGCCCATACAAAATCAGGTAGCGGAACCGCAGGGACATTGGGTACGAGTGATCATCAGAACACATTCGCACAAGCACGCACCCAAATCGAGCGTATCTATGGAACGGATACACCTGTGAAGTTCGTGAGCTCAACAAAAGGCATCAAAGCGCTAGAAACGGTGAAAAAGCACATGAGAGATCAAAAGGATAAGCAAGCCATGGCAGAACAGCTGAACGTGCTCATGCGCGAAGCGAAGCGGTAAACAAAAAAAGGGACAAGCATACTCGCTTGTCCCTTCCTTATTTCGATAAAAAATCACGGATTTCGTTCACGGTCTCTTGCGGATGCGTCACCATCAGCAAATGTTGAGCTTCCGGTATCATTTTCACCTTGGCCTGCTTCACAATCCGCTGATAATTAGCGGCTGCCTGTCGATGAAACTGCTGCTCTTCCTTTGACAATAAGCTGTCGTCAGCTAGCAGTAATAGTACGGGGCATGTCAGCTGTCGGAACAATTCCGGTTGGCTATGGACAGTGTACTCTTGAAAATAGGCCGAGAACGCCTCCTTCGGCAAACGGTATCCGTAGCTGCCTTCTTCCCTTTTCAAAAGCTCGTCTCGCATCCAGCCCTCTGGCATCACTCTCGTACCATACCGCTCTGCGAACTGCCTTTCCGCTTCCTCTACGGAAGAAAAACGCGTGGTAGCCAGCCGCTCGACAACCTTTTCCCTATTGAATCCGGGCACTTCTCCCAAGGAATAATAGCCTCCATCCAGCAAAACGATCGACGCTACACGCTTGGGTTCGCGAATCGCAAGCATCTGGGCAGGCACAGCAGAAAAGGACGCTGCGACAACCGTCACTTGCTCGAGCTGTTCCGCATCCAAAAGTTGAATCAAATCCGTTACGATCCGCTCAAACGAAAAGGAACCATGGCTCACAGAATTCCCGTGACCACGGATATCTACCGCAATCACCCGATATCGCTCTGCCAATGCTGGCAGGATGGGAGCAAACAGCAGCTTGGTGTTGCGAATGCCATGCAAAAGCAGCAGGGCAGGTGCATCTGGCTTACCTGTTACGCCATACTCCAGTGTGCCCTCTTCTACCTGCAAACGATTGACCTGTGAAAACAATGCTTCGCTCATTTTTCCTGCCTCCTTACTAAATACGCCCCGGAATCAGCACGCCTATATGATCTGGATGTAGCCTGGCGATGTAAAACAGTGCGGCGACGATACATACACATGCCACGAGTGTGGATACTTCCGTTTTTTTTCATCGTTTGCTGCGGTAAAACTGATGCTGACTGTTACGCATGCGAAAGCCTTTGGCATCCAATGCATTAGCAATCAATTGTACACGCTTGAGTGAGTTGAAGATGAGCGGTACGAGCAAATAGCTGATCGAAAACGGAACACCAATCCCGCGAAGTCCCATCGCTATTTCTCTGGGCGAAGTCGAAAACACATAATACATGGACAATAACGCGACATTGCATATTGGATTTTTCGCAATTAATCAACAACCTTCGTCTAACGTCCTATTATTCACGAACCAAGATTATTTTTCATTCTGAAGAATCTTTCTGTATTCAACACCGTGAATATGCATAAGTATTTTTCTCTTTTCTAATACCTCAAAAAAATTCAACATATCACCAAATGGATTTTCAAAATGTTGAGTTAAGTGTTTAAAATTCTCAGTTGATTTCAAGAAGTCATAAAAAAAGCAGGGATCAACATTTCCAATATCGTCTGTATTCCCGAGAGAAACCTCCAATTTTTGTCCGGTGTCTAAATTTTCAAACATGCAGTGTTCTCCATGAACATCAAAGTACCAATTTCCGGTTAAATGTTCTTCATCGTTTAGTAATTCCGCATTTGAAATTAAGTAGTAACTTCCTTTTATTATCTCTGATTTTTCAGGCTGGTTCGTTTCCAATATTAATTTGTCGATGAGTTCTTGCGCAATTACTTTATAAGCGTCCATTGCTGCCAATAATTCATCTACCGTTTCTTTAGTTAGCAAGTTCATACATTACCACCTTCTATGCTATTTATATTTTTCAGATAAAATTGCCAGCGCTTGCAGCCTACTATCTCCATCCATCAAAACAGAGCCAACCAAAATCATAGGAAAGGCTTGCTCTAAAGTCACTCCTTCCAATGTTAACTTTAGCACCTTGCTGTCACACTTATTATGATGTAACCTTCTGGATATGTTCTGCTGCAAACTCAAGACCTCGCACATCTTCTCACTCGCTTTGTACTTCGTAACTTGTAACCCCATAAATTATCTGCCCGTTAGTTGAATAACTGGCGTCAGTCTACAACTTTATTTTACAGTCTACAACTTTATTTTTACGGAACACTAGTAGTCAAATATTTGAGATAACTAAATAAAGGAGTTATCATGGGACAATATTTAGTCAGAGAAAGCACGAGAGATGAAGCTGATTTTATTGAGCAAAGAATCGTTGAATACAATGAATCGAATGTTCCGTTTGAACTGACCATTCCTTTTTCAAAAATCAATAAACACGTTCGTGATGAAGATGGCACTATCATTGCAGGAATAAACTGTGTGTACTATTCTTGGAGATGTTTGTACATTGATGCTTTATGGGTCAGAGATGATATGAGAAAGAACGGATTGGGAAGCAAGCTTCTTCTTGAAATTGAAAACACAGCTAGGGAGTATGGAATTCATTTGATTCATTTAGATACTTTTGATTTTCAAGCAAAGGACTTTTATGTAAAAAACGGGTACGAGATACATGGTGTACTCGATGATTGCCCTCTTTCCCATCAAAGATTTTACCTACAGAAGAGAATTGATTAGCAGTCTAATCTGCCGCAAAAAATAGCCCCACATCCAGTAATGGGTGTAGGGCTATTTGGGTTCCACATGTTACTCCTCAAACTTTACTATTTCCAAATTGGTTTTTTTGACCTTCACCAAGTACAACAAATAGATCAGTCCGACAAAGCTCCATAGCAAGCCTAGCATCATGGACGTTGTTTCGAGGTTGACCCACAGAAAGGCAATAAACATCGCCCCGATAAAGGGCGACAACACGAAGCCCCACCAATCCTTGATATGCTTGTTCTTTTGTTTGCGGAAATAGTACGCCATTACGCTGATGTTCACAAAGCTAAAGGCGATCAGTGCGCCGAAGTTAATAAAGGAAGTTGCCGTTAACAAATCCATATACAAAGCGATCAGCATCAACGCTCCGACCAGTAAGACGTTAAGCAAAGGAGTTCTCAGCTTTGGATGTACATAACCGAACCAGCGTCGCGGCAAAAATCCATCTCGTCCCATTGCGTACAACAAGCGTGTCACGCTTGTGACTGATACAAGCCCGGATGCTAGTGTCGAAGACAACGCTGCCGCCAAAAACACCAATTGAAAGATCGTCCCACCGATAAACAAAGCAATCTCCGCAGAGGCCGCTTCTGGATCAGACAATACCGAAACATCAGGGAATAATGATTGCATGAAATAAGATGCTGTAATAAACAACGCTCCTCCTGCGAGTGCTACGAGCATAATCCCGCGAGGAATCGTCTTTTTCGCATCGACGGTTTCCTCCGTTAGCGTGGTTACTGCATCAAAGCCCAGGAAGGAAAAGCAAAGAATCGACGCACCGGAAAGCAGTGCAATGACAGACATATCCGGTGACAAAAATGGACGCAGGTTGAATACTTGCCCAAGCCCGTCACCTTGCATAAGACCACGGATGGCCAATCCCGCAAATAACAGGACGACCACGACTTGAAACAGTACCAGAATCGAGTTAACGGATGCGGTAACCGTCACGCGAAATACGTTTAGTCCCGTCACCAAAACAATAAAACCAATAATCCACCATGCCGTCGACACGTCAGGAAACACGGACGATAGGTATACCCCCGTCAACAAGGCATTAATCATCGGTAAAAACAAATAATCCAGCAAGGACGCCCATCCTACCAAAAATCCTGCATAGGGATGAATCGTTTGTTGCGTATACGTGTACGCGGTACCTGCTGAAGGGAATAGCCGTACCATCTTTCCGTAGCTTGCCGCCGTAAACAGGATCGCAAGAAGTGTGACTGCATAAGCAGCAGGAACGTGCCCCCCCGTTTCTCCAGAAACAATGCCAAAGGTGTCAAAAACGGCCATCGGGGCCATGTAGCCCAGTCCAATTACGACAATATGTCGCAACTTCAAACTACGTGTTAGTTCTGCTCTCCCGTTCACTGCCTGTCCCCCTTTTTGTAACAGAATAATTATACACGCTGTTTTATAATCACGGAAGAAAAAAGCGCTGCTGCACACGGGTTCTCCATGCACAGCAGCGCTCGATTTATATGAGTATTTCCTATGCTTTTGGCAGTTCAAAGGAACTCTTCAACGATACAATTCGGTTGAATACGAGCTTATTATCTGTCGTATGCTTCGGATCGACATTGAAATAGCCATGACGGAAAAATTGATACTTGTCTTGTAGCTTGGTTTCTTTCATATTTGGCTCCACATAGCCTTGCAGCACTTCCAACGAGTTCGGGTTAACGTTGTCGAGGAATGTGCCCTCTGCGTCTTCATCATCCATAATCAAAGGCTCGTACAAACGGAATTCAGCAGGAAGCGCATTGGTTGCATCCACCCAGTGAATCGTCCCTTTTACCTT
Organism: Brevibacillus sp. FIR094; assembly: GCF_050477165.1. Classification (NCBI taxonomy): domain Bacteria; kingdom Bacillati; phylum Bacillota; class Bacilli; order Caryophanales; family Paenibacillaceae; genus Brevibacillus; species Brevibacillus sp. FIR094. The sequence goes on from NZ_JBEAES010000006.1 coordinate 170,666, forward strand.
GCGACCTGTAAAACCGCTGCCGCTCTTCGTCTCAGGGTCATACGTGCAATGGATCTCGATCACGTTGCCATCTGCATCCTTCACGACGTCATTGCATTTAATAAAGTACGCGTGCTTCAGACGTACTTCATTTCCCGGGAACAAGCGGAAATACTTGCTCGGCGGGTTTTCCATGAAGTCGTCCTGCTCAATGTAGATTTCGCGGGAGAATGGAATTTGACGATTACCCATCTCTAGGTTCTCTGGATTGATCTCCGCTTCGAGCATCTCGACTTGTCCTTCCGGATAGTTCGTGATGACGACCTTCAACGGATTCAAAACAGCCATCGTACGTGGTGCCTTCAGCTTCAGGTCCTCACGGATGAAATACTCCAGCATTTTCTCGTCAACCGTGCTGTTAGCGCGCGCTACCCCTACTTCACGAGCGAATGTACGAATCGCTTCCGGTGTATAGCCGCGACGACGGAAGCCTGCGATGGTTGGCATGCGCGGGTCATCCCAGCCGTCTACTACATTCTCATCAACAAGCTGTTTCAGCTTGCGTTTACTCATAACGGTGTTGGTCAGATTCAAGCGAGCAAATTCGTACTGGCGTGGTACACTATCCATTTCGCACTCGCGGACTACCCAGTCGTACAACGGACGATGATCTTCGAATTCCAGTGAACACAGGGAGTGTGTCACGCCCTCAATGGCATCCTCCAACGGATGAGCGAAGTCGTACATCGGATAGATGCACCATTTGTCGCCCGTGTTGTGATGCGTTGCATGGGAGATTCGATACAGAACCGGATCACGCATGGTGAAGTTCTGAGAAGCCATATCGATTTTCGCACGCAGTACCTTTTCTCCGTCCTTGAATTCGCCTTGGCGCATCCGTGCAAACAGATCCAGGTTTTCCTCCACAGATCGGTTGCGGAACGGACTATCTGTGCCTGGCTCTGTCCATGTTCCACGCATTTTACGCATTTCTTCGGGAGACAGATCGTCTACGTAAGCCAGACCTTTTTTAATCAACAGCACCGCACGGTTGTACATCTCTTCAAAGTAATCAGATGCAAAAAACAGCCCATCCCATTCGAAGCCAAGCCATTGAACGTCCCTTTTGATGGCCTCTACGTATTCGATGTCTTCCTTCACCGGGTTGGTGTCGTCAAAACGCAGGTTGGCCTTGCCAGAAAATTCTCGTGCCAACTCAAAATTGAGGCAGATCGCTTTTGCATGTCCAATATGAAGATACCCGTTCGGTTCTGGGGGAAAGCGGGTAATGATTTCCTTTACTTTGCCCTCTTGCAAGTCATCAATCATGATATTGCGGATAAAATTGGATGCCGCTACCTTGTTTTCCAATGAAATCAACCTTTCACTTCACCTTTACATTCCATAATACTGATTCTCTACCCAGAGTTCAACAAAATCGGGTCGTTGACCGACCCGCTCATGTCTTCCATTGCTGCCCCGTTTGCCATTGTGGCCTGTAATACAGATGAATGACAGAATCAATAGCTAAGCGCTGCTCCGTGATCCCATGAATCGTTTCGAGATGCTTCGAGGAAATCAGATGCAGCAAAGGCTGTTCAACATGATTGAAACGTTGGAATGCTTCTGAAGCAATCCGATCCCACTGTGGGTAATACCGAAGCAAGTCATCGGGCATCACCCTGGAGCGGTCCGTATCGGACTCGGGGAAACAATCAAAAGGTTCATCCAGATTTAACGTTCCATAATCATCAGTCAGCTCTTCACCTGAGGAAATATCCCGTGCAGCCAATTCCATATCATACATGGTCGGCACACAATTCGCATGAAAGCTGTGGTTCACGTACCTCGCCTTATCCCAACAAAGAATGTACTTGCCGAACTGGTTCTTGAATGAATATTTTTGCACGTCCTGTTTTCGTAATGAATCAAGTTTTTCCACAAATGCAGGGTCCAATACCTGGTCCAAATTATCCTGTGCCCATACAATCGTTCCTTTTGGGATAAACCTTGTCGCAAACACACCGTACCCGATCTCATCGTTGATATAGCGCAATTCTGTATCGGGATGCATCATGGTTTTTGTTTCACTCCTTGGCGAATGTGCCTTTTTATCATCATAAGCAGTTCAGCCCCAGGAGGTGTTCGAATGTCTGCGAAAAACACCCTTCCCCATAGCATTCCTGACTATTTTTCTGGATTAAAATATTTTCTTATTTACCACAAATGGTAAATAGTCTATATTATTGGCAAACGGAGTTTTAGGAACTTTTTCCCACAACGATCGAATCAATTTATGTGTCAATTTTCTACTTCATCCATTGATATCGAAACGGCAAACCCGGGGAAATCCGGCGACGCAAAGCTATAGGGGCTAACTCCGCAACAGCGGACACGCCTGCCAGCTACCGAAGTATTGATGTAGGACGAGACCAATGATCCTATATCATTGGTCTTTTTTTGTGCTCATAATGTCTATTTTTGTCTATTTTTGTATGTTTGTGTATTTTTGACTTTTGAAGGAGGTGAGGCAACAGCGGATAGCCGGTTTAATGAATCATTATTTTATTCATCATGAAGGAGGTTTCATAGGAATGTCATTCTGGAAGAAACTCTCGACCGTCGCGCTGACTGCTGTCATCGGGGTATCAACATTCTCTGGGGTACAAGCTGCTAACCGTCCAACAACGATGTCACCGAACGCAATGGTGACGACTCCTCACTATCTGGCTACGGCTGCGGCCCTGAAGACATTGGAAAACGGTGGAAATGCAGTAGATGCTGCTATTACAGCCGCTTCCACATTAGCTGTCGTCTATCCTCACTACACAACCATTGGTGGAGATAACTTCTGGCTCATCTACAATGCCAAAACAAAAGAGCTGAAGGCGCTGAACGGCAGTGGTCGCGCAGGCGAAAAGGCAACCATCGACTATTACAAAAACAAAAGCTACGAAAAAATCCCGTCCCGCGGTTATGAATCGGCCAACACTGTCCCTGGTGTCGTCTCCGGCTGGTGGGAGGCGTACAACTACGCCCATAAAAGCATGGGCAACAGTAAGCTTCAATGGAACAAATTGCTGGAACCTGCCATTGGATACGCCGAGAATGGATATCCAGTCTCCCCCAACCAAGTATATTGGACGAAATACGCGACAGATCCAACTGACAATGACTTGAAGAACCTTCAACGTTTCGATGGATTCCGTAAAACATTCCTGAAGCCCAACGGCGATCCCTATGCAGCAGGTGAAATTCTCAAACAAAAAGATCTTGCCAATACTTTGCGTATCATTGCGAAAAAAGGCGCTGACGGTTTTTATAAAGGAGAAGTTGCTAAAAAAATCGTAGCAGACATGCAAGCAAACGGCGGATTGCTCACGTTGAAAGATTTTGAGAAGCACACCTCCACTTGGGCAGATCCAATTTCGGTAGACTACCGCGGTTATAAAGCGTACAACGTTCCGCCTAACTCCCAAGGCATGGCATCGCTCTCTATTCTTAATGTTTTGAACAACTTTGACCTCAAAAGCATGGGCGAAGGAACACCCGATTACTATCACACGATTGTGGAAGCTACCAAACAGTCTTTTGCTGACCGTGACAAATGGCTGACTGACCCTGCCTTTGTGGATATCCCTGTGGATGAGCTGTTGTCCAAGCAGCACGGGAAAGATTTAGCTGCGCGCATTGATATGAAGCAAGCCGCCAAATCCGTAGAACCGCTTGATCCAAAAGGCGATACAACCTGGTTCGGGATCGTCGACAAAGATGGAAATGCAGTGTCCATCATTCAGAGTCACTATTTTGACTGGGGTTCCGGTATCGTAGCGAAAGATACGGGCATCCTTTTGCAAAACCGCGGAAGCTATTTCTCTTTGGATTCCAAACACATCAATCACTTGGAACCAGGAAAACGCACCTTCCACACCATTAACCCAGCAATGCTCTTTAAAGGGGACAAGCCTTATCTTCTCTACGGAACACAAGGGGGAGAAGGACAACCGCAAACGCAAGCCGCTCTCGTCACACGTATCGTCGACTTTGGTTTCAGCGTGCAAGACGCAATCGAAGCGCCAAGATGGCTACATGGACGCAACTGGGGATCTGCTTCCAACAATCTCAAGGTGGAAAGCCGCATCCCTCAAGAAGTCCTGGACGAGTTAATTAAGCGTGGGCATCCAGTCGAAAAGCTGGAAGCAGCCTATACCGATACGATGGGACAGTCCGGCGCAATCCTGATTGACCCGCAAACCAATGTAAAATTTGGCGGTGCTGACCCTCGCGGTGAAGGCGCAGCAATGGGATATTGATATTTTGTCAGACTGCTGAGTTAATCTCAGCAGTCTACCTTTATTATATTTCCTTGTGGCAGACAGCTTTTCACAAAGAAAGAAATCTCTCAATCACTGATTAGGAGTGGGACAACCCTATGTTTTTGTTCAACAAACTCAGGAACAAAATGATCCTTTGGTTTCTCGTCGTGGCCGTCATTCCACTTACTGCCGTTTCGGTGTTTATCACGAACAGCTTTTCATCCATTCTGATTGATAAACAAAAATCCTCCTATGTTGACCTTACTTCCAGTACAGCCATAGCTATGGATCAATATCTGGACCGGCGTATGACAGAAATTCAGATTTTAGCCCGTACCTCGGATATTCAATCCGATGATGCAGTGGCAAAAAATGAATTTATCCGCAAGTTTACCGAGGAAATGAAACTGTATGACGGAAATACGTTTATCGCAAGCGACGGAAAAGTAACGGCTGATACGTTCCCCAAAAGCGTTGGAATCAATCTTGGCGAGCGCCAATTCTTCAAAGACGGTATGCAGGACAAGCCCAGCTTCTCCGATGTTCTTGTTGCGAAGACAACCGGCAATCGCTCTATCATCGTCGCCTCCCCTGTAAAAGCGAAAAACAATGAAAAGCTTGGTGTCTTGACCGGGCTCGTCAATGTAGATGACTTCACAGCTACCTTTCTCCAGAATTTGAAAGTAGGCAACGATGGGTATCCGATTCTCGTTGATAACAAGGACCAGATTCAGTACCATCCTACCCAGGATCTGATTGGAAAACCGCTTGAGGAATCCGCTCTGCCGCAACCATTAATGGAAATCCTTAAATCAGGAAAAACAGAAAAGGGCTCATACAGCTACTCGGACAATGGCAAGGAATACGTTGTTACCTATTCCCCCATTCCCAAGACCAACTTTGGTCTGTATCTGCATATCCCTGTCGAATCCATAACGTCTGCGGTTTCATCCGTTACCACCATGGTTACGATCATTGTCATCATTGTTGTTGCTGTCGTGATCGCAATCGCATACGCTGTTTCCCGACAAATCTCCCGCCCTATTGCAGCAGTTGCCTCTGTGGCTAACCGCATTTCCGAGGGTGAACTGACTGTACAACCCTTGCAGATTCAAACCAAGGATGAGGTTGGACAGCTATCCCAATCAGTAAACACAATGGTGCTCAACCTGCGAACGATTATTCAACAAGTAAATGATACAGCTTCAGATCTTGCTTCTTCAGCAGAGGAATTGTCGGTCAACTCCGACCATACGAGCAAGGCTACTGAGCAAATCGCAATAACGATTCAGGAAGTAGCTTACGGTGCGGAAAAGCAAGTGAAGAGTGTAGAGGAAAGTGTCACCGCAATTCAAGGGGTATCGACTGGGGCTCAGCGGGTTGCCACGAATGCACAGCAAGCTGCCGAATCAGCTTTGGACGCTTCCCAAATTGCCGTGGAAGGAAATCAGGTCCTTCAGGTCGTGATCAGCCAGATGCAATCGATCGAGAACACTGTTGGCAACATTGCCGATATCGTCAAACGATTAGGAAACAGCTCGCAGGAAATCGGACAAATCGTACAAGTCATCACCGCCATAGCTGAACAAACAAATCTGTTAGCACTTAACGCAGCTATTGAAGCGGCGAGAGCTGGTGAACAGGGGCGCGGATTCGCCGTTGTGGCAGACGAAGTGCGCAAATTAGCTGAGCAGTCCGCGCAATCAGCGCAACAGATCAAACTGTTGATTACAACGATTCAGCTCGAATCAAACCAGGCTGTCCTTTCGATGGAACAGGGCACCAAAGAGGTCGCCACTGGACTTACGGTCGTTAACAATGCAGGCAAGTCCTTCGAACAGATCCAAGATGCTGTCACGCAGGTGGCAAGCCAAATTCAAGAAGTAAAGGCTTACTCTGAGCAAATGTCTTTAGGCACCAAACAAGTGGTAGAATTGGTCACTGTCATTGAAGAAGTAGCGGAGAATTCTGCTGACGGAACACAAAGCGTGTCGGCCGCCACAGAAGAACAGCTGGCAGCTATGGAAGAAGTCAGTTCATCAGCAACTTCTCTGGCAAGAATAGCCGAAGAACTGCAATCTCATGTAAGCAAATTCAAGATATAGACAACGAAAACAAGAAAAGCCGCCTTGCATGTGCCCGGCGGCTCTTTCCTGCTTATGCTTACACAAACTCCCACATCCGGTCAGGATGGTTCGTGCAAATTTGTACCTGAGGATGCCACGAAATGACTTCGCAGATATGCTTTGGATCATCCAGCGTCCACGCGATGACTTGGAAGCCTTTTTCAATCGCGGCTACAGTTAGCTCACGCGTAAGAAACGGATATCCCATGGAGAGGATCGTAGCACCTGCTGCCTCCATCTGTTCCAGCATGAGTACAGGGCGGCCATACACAATCAGGCCTGTCTGCACTTCCTGGTCGAGCGTGCGAACGTGACGAATCAAATCGTGGTCAAAGGAAGTCAGGTGCACCTCTTGCTTCATTCCATGCTTTTCTACAAGCGCGAGCACCTTTTCAGCGATACCCGGGTACATGTCACTTGTTGCTTTCAACTCGATATTTAGCGTGCAGCGACCTTTTACTGCGGCCAGTACTTCTTCTAGTGTAGGGATTTTTTCGCCCGAAAACTTGTCGCCAAACCAGCTCCCTGCATCCAGTTCACGCAGCTCTGCCAACGTATGATCCATGACCAGACCGTGGCCATTGGTCGTGCGCTCCAGTGTGAAGTCGTGAATCAGCACCGGAACACCGTCACGCGTCAGTTGAACATCGATTTCCATTGCTTTGATAGCTGGCTCTGCCAAAGCCAGTCGAATCGCTGTCATTGTATTCTCCGGGGCTTTGCCTGACCACCCGCGATGTGCCATACAAATGTTCATTTCGCCAGCTCCTCTATCGCTTCGTTTCTGTTATTTTTTCAAAAGCTTGCTGCCTTTTTCCGTCGCCGCCTGCACCGCTTCATCTACTGTCGCTTGGCCAAGCATCGCACGTTGCAGTTCTTTTTGAATCACATCCTGCAATTCTTTGTAGCCTGGAGCCATTGGACGAGGATAGCCGTATTGCAGTTGATCTACCGCGACCTTGAAGTTTGGCTCTTTTTCATAGAATGCCTTCATTTCAGCCGAATCAATTGCTTCTGTCGTGACAGGCATATAACCGGAAGCGATTGACCACGGAACCGTTTGCTCAGTGTCGGTCATCCACTTCATGAACTCCCACGCTGCTTTTTTCTCTGCATCGGTCGACTTCGAAAGCATCACGAGATTCGCGCCGCCCGTTGGCGTACCAAACGTTTTATTGGCTGGCAGGAAGGCTGCACCCATGTCAAATTTGGCATTTTTCTTCAATTCCGTCAAGGAACCTGTCGAGGTAAAAATCATACCCACTTTTTGATTCAGGAAGTCTTGCTCCGCTACATCCCACGCATTGTAGTTCTCTCCTGGAGGGTTTTTCATAATGCCTTCCTTCACCATTTTGGACCAGAGCTCAAGCGGTGCTTTTCCTGCTTCGTTGTTGATCGTGAGCTCCTTGCCGTTCTCGCTCAGGATATTGCCCCCACCTTGGAAAACAAGCGCTTCGTAGAACCAGATATCAACAGGCGTCGAGAAGCCGTACCGGGTAATTTTGTCTCCTTCTTTTTTGCTCAGCTTTTGCGAGAAGCTAACGAGCTCATCCCATGATTTCGGGCCGTTTGGATCAAGTCCTGCTTCTTTTAACAAATCGCGGTTGATATACAGCAGTGGAGTGGAGCGGTTAAATGGCACTGCATACAGTTTGTCATTCCAGTAAGAGTTTTTCATGAGGCCTGGAATGTACTTCTTTTCATCCCCTTGCGAGTAAGGCGTCAAATCTTCCAAGACCTTTGCATCCGCAAATGCTGCGATCGAAGCGATCTCAACCATCGTGACATCTGGATTGTTGCCCGCTGCTACAGATGCCAGTACTTTGGAGTGGTTCTCTTGATACGCACCTTGGTAGGCTGGTTTGACGATAATATCTTTATGTGTTTCATTGAATTTTTTGACCATATCCTCAATAGTTTTCCCACGAACGCCACCCAACGCATACCAGAAATCAATTTGGACTGGGCCGCTGGATGCTGTAGACGCTGCTGGCTGAGAGGTGCTACCTGTACTTGCAGACTGTTCTTTACCCGATGATCCACATCCAGCCAAAACTCCTGACAAACCGATAGTCAATGCACATAGAATCGTTCCCGTCTTTTTCATGGAAAACATAGTTTGATTTCCTCCCTATTGTGATCTAATATTTGACTTCCTTTTATTATTTGGATTGGTAGATGAACGCTTTGATAATATGCCGTTGTGCCACGAAGAAAATCACGAGAATCGGTAGAATGAGGATCATGTTGCCCGCCATCATGACGTTCCACAAGGTTCCGCCGTCGGACATGTGCAAGCTGGATATTCCGATCGGCAAGGTGCGCACCTCGTCGCTGTTGGTCATAATCAGCGGCCAGAAATAGTCATTCCAGTGGTAAATAAAGCTGAATAGTCCGAAAGTGACCAGCACAGGCTTCGCCATCGGTACCATGATCGTCCACATGATCTTCCATTCGGACGCGTTGTCCAGACGTGCTGCCTCGATCACTTCATCAGGCACCTGCATGAATGCTTGCCTGAGCAGGAAGATTCCGAAAGCACTGGCTGCGTACGGCAGGATGAGCGACCACAGCGTATTGACGAGTCCCCACCCGCTCAATTGCACGTAGATCGGCAAAAAGATGACTTGTCCGGGAATCATCAAGACAATCAAGACAAGACCAAACAACAGATTGCGACCGGGAAACTTGTAGCGGGCAAAAGCGTAAGCCGCAGGCACCGCCGTCAAAAATTGCAGGATCAAAATCCCTACCGCAACCAGAATGCTGTTCCACGTATACATAAGGAACGGACCTGATTCCCACGCTTGGGCGAAATTGCTCCACTCCCACGTCTCAGGCAAAAGCGTCGGGGGAAATTGCCGGACCTCTGGCATCGTTTTGAAAGCAGTCGATGCCATCCACAGGAACGGAAACACAAACAGAAAAGCCACGATCAAAAGTCCAACCCATTCTACGGTCTTGCGTGAAGCCAAAACCACTCGATACATGCTGCTCCTCCTTTCTCACGAGTTCATCAACGATAATGCACGCGCTTGGACATCACCAGAAAATGCACAGCTGTTAAAATTCCTACCAGTATCAGCAAAATGACAGAGGCAGCCGAAGCAATTCCGCCATTGTAGAAGTCCATGCCCTGCTCGTATATGTAGTAGACAAGCATGTTCGTACTATTGATTGGACCACCCTGCGTCATAATGGCAATCGTGTCAAACGCTTGAAAGGATGAGATCGTATTGATAATGAGCAAAAAGAAAATCGTCGGCGACAGCATCGGTATGGTAATCCGTCTGAGCGTCCGCCACCACGGCGATTGATCGAGCGCTGCTGCCTCGTATATATCGCCCGGAATGCTTTGCAATCCTGCGATGAAAATGAGCGTGTTATAGCCGACACCTTTCCAAATGCTGACGATAATCAGTGACAGCAAGGAACTCTTCGGGTCAGTCAGCCATGTATACGCAGGTAATCCGACCGCTTCCAGTCCTGCGTTCAACAGGCCAAACTGCGGGTCCATCAGCCACATCCACAGCATCGAGACAGATACCAACGAAATGATGTGAGGACTGAAAACAGTCGCCTGAATAATGCCGTACACCCTTGCCTTTTTGTTCAGCCATAGTGCGAGCAGGAAGGATAGCGTCAGGCCAATCCCCACTGTCGCAATGGTAAAGACCGCGGTATTTCCCAAGACTTGATGAAAATCTCCGTCTACCATCAAGTCCTGGTAGTTTTGCAAGCCTACCCATTCCATTTGATCCAAATTGATCAATGACCAATCCTGAAAGCTCAAATATATGATCGAACCAATCGGGTAAAAGAAGAACAGGACAAAGCAAATCAATGCGGGTGCCAGATACAAGTACGGACGCAGTCGGGATGCGAGATCAGACCAGGCAAATGCCGACGGACGCACTTCTGTTTTCGACTGGCTTACACCCGGCAACTCCTGTACAGTTGCCGCTTTTCGCATCAGCTATCCCCTCCTGCACGTGTCGATACAGGCTCTCGTCCACTCATGCGACCCACTCGTTTTCCGCTCCCTTTTTCGAACACATATATGGACTCCCACGGTACAGTGATCGTGACTGAGGAGCCGACCTGCATCGCTACCTCCGAGTCCGCTTTGACGATGACCCTGCCTTTTTCCGTCTCGACATGAAGGAGCGTGTCTGAGCCGAGAATTTCTCTGGATACGACCTGACCTCGTGCGTTCCACATCTCTTCGCTCGTGATGGCAGAGACAGCAGCAGGCAACAACATTGCTTTTTCCGGGCGGAATCCCCATACGTGCTCACTCTTGCCCTCCGCAGAGACAATGTTCATCGCCGGAGAACCGATGAATTGGGCAACAAACAGATTTTCCGGCTCCTGATACAAATCCATCGGGGCGGCTACTTGCATAATGTGTCCGTCATTCATGACAACAATCTGATCGCCCATGGTCATCGCCTCGACCTGATCATGTGTCACGTAGATGAAGGTGCTGCCGAGCTGCTTGTGCAGGCTCGTCAATTCCACACGCATCTGATTCCGCAGCTTCGCATCGAGATTAGAGAGCGGTTCGTCCATCAGGAAGACCTTTGGCTTTTTCACCATAGCCCGAGCGAGTGCAACACGTTGCCTTTGACCCCCGGAGAGCTGAGAAGGCTTGCGCTTGAGGTAATCGGATAGCCCGACGATTTCCGCGATCTCCTCTACTAGCACCTGACATTCCTTTTTCGATGTACCGCGGTTTCTCAAGCCATAGGCGATATTGTCATACACGTTCATTGTTGGGTAGAGAGCGTAATTTTGAAAAACCATCGCAATATCACGCTTGCCAGGTGGCAATTGGTTCACCGTTTGATCACCGATCATGATTTTGCCGTCCGTCACTGTTTCCAAGCCAGCGATCATCCTGAGTGTGGTTGATTTCCCACAGCCGGACGGACCTACCAGAACCGTAAAGGAACCATCTGGAATGACCAAATCCAATCCTTTGACCACGCTTTGATTCTGAAAGGCTTTCGTTACCTGCTCCAACACCACACGTGCCATCTGTTCTTATTTCCCTCCTTGTGCCTTTGCGGCCAGCATTTCCGTAACAAATGCCTCGAAATTAGCATAGCGGTAATCCGGAAAAGCGTAGAGCCAGTTCTCTTGTCCATACCACTCCAAAACGACAGACTGCACACCCGCTCCTACCGCAGCCAGTACATCATAGCGACTGTCACCGATCATCATGGCTTGCTCGGGACGTTTGTCCAGCGCCACCAGTGCTTTTTGTACAGGCTCAGCCGACGGCTTTCCTCGTGATACATCATCGACGGTGACGATTGCCTCAAACAGATGCTCGATTCCCGCCATCTCCAGACCAGCCAATGTAAACTCCCGTTGCTTGTTCGTGACGATCGCCATCGCAAAGCCCGCCGCCTTCAGCTTCTCCAGCCCTTCGCGAACAAACGGAAACAGTTTGACGTGTTCTTCATGATGCTCCCGTACATAGGCGAAGTATCTCTGCAGCACTTCCTTTTTGTCAGGGACGCCTGCTGCTGTAGCAACTGCCGCCATAAAATCATCAAACGATTCGCCAAAACGCGCGAGCAGCTCTTCCCTGCTAAAATGTCCCGGTGCGTACTGCTCAGCCGTAAAAGCAACGGCATCCACGACCGCATCCCTACTGTCTAGCAAAGTCCCGTCCAAATCAAATAACAACGCTTGAATCAAGGTTCACTCACTCCTTCCACAGCAGGGGACTTCCGACTGAAACAGCTGTCGCTCCATGCTTTAATACTTCCTCCATTTGTTCTCGCTTGCGAATCAGCCCGCCAGAAATAATCGGGGTATCAATAACACTTCGAAATTCTTCGATAAACTCCGGCAGCAAAGCAGGCATCAGCTCAACGGCGTCAGGCTGTGTATCCTGCAAGGAGGTTAGGCCCGATTTAATCGAATCGCTATCCACCAAAAACAAACGCTGAATCGTCAGCAGGCCTTGCTTTTTCGCCAGCTTGACCAGGGTGTTGCGCGTAGTGACGATCCCGTCTGGCTTGACATAATGCGCCAGAAATGCGATTCCTTCCCGGTCATGACTGATTCCGCCGATCCGCTCCAAATGAAGAAATACAGGGATATTCTTCGACTTAAAATAATCCACGTAGCCTTTGATCACACCAATGTTGCCAATCGAGAGTACCGCAGCACTCAAATTTGCCTCTGCCGCTTTTTCCAGGTACTTCGCTTCTTTTACGGAAGCGATTAGCTTGTACTGGGCCAGTCTTTCATGAAATTGTTCCTGGTTCACTCGCTTAAGCCTCCTTATGCCCAAGACAAAAAACCCTGCGACATGACAATGCCAAAGAACTCTCGATGAAAGTGCTTGGAAAGGCTGTCGGGGGTTTCTCCATGGCTCCAACCGAAGGGATTGTTCACTTGTTACTTTGAATGGTACTGTACGAGCGTTAAGGAATCTTGAAGCAAATGTTAATAAACGGAAAAGTTCATGTAAGGATGGAATTGACGGAACGGAAGAGCGGATGTATGATCCATCTATATTCAAATAATCAAATATTCGAAAATACGAAAAGAAGGGTTGCAATCATGAAGTGGGCACCAAGATTCGAAGGCTACGATCTCGTTTCCTTTCGAAAAGACTGTGTATCAGGCTTAATCGTCGGCATTATCGCGATACCGTTGGGCATGGCATTTGCTATCGCCTCCGGAGTAAAGCCTGAGTACGGGATTTACACAACCATTATCGCCGGAATATTGATTTCTCTCTTTGGCGGTTCCCGCTATCAAATCGGGGGACCTACGGGTGCTTTTATCCCGATATTATTTGCAATCGTCATGCAATACGGTTATGCAGATTTGCTCCTCGCTGGATTCATGGCAGGGATTCTCCTTGTTCTCATGGGGGTTCTACGGCTGGGAGGGCTGATCAAATTCATTCCGCGCCCCGTTATCATCGGATTCACTTCGGGGATTGCCGTTATCATCTTCTCCGGTCAAATTGCCAACTTTCTCGGCCTGGAGCAGCTGCAAAGACACGAGGATTTTTTGTCCAACATGGGGGAAATCGTCCTTCATCTGGACACGGTTAATCTATACAGCGTAGCCATCGCTATTTTGAGTTTCGCCCTTATTTTGGTGACTCCCCGATTTTTCCGAAGCATACCGGCCTCTCTCGTCGGACTCGTCGTCTCTAGTGTCGTTTCCGTCCTCTTTTTGGAAGGAAAGGTAGCGACGATTGGTTCTACCTTTGGGGAGATACAGAGTACATTACCCGGCTTTCATTTTCCTGAAATCACATGGGAACGTGTCCAAAAGTTACTGAGTCCTGCCCTGATCATTGCTATACTAGGAGCGATAGAGTCTTTATTGTCCGCTGTCGTCGCCGATGGGATGACACGCAGTCGCCACAACAGCAACCGGGAATTAATCGGCCAAGGAATTGCCAACATCGTGACCCCGTTATTTGGGGGAATTCCGGCTACTGGCGCGATTGCGAGAACAGCCACCAACATTCGAACCGGGGCAACCTCCCCCATGTCTGGTATCATTCATGGTCTGGTTGTTTTGCTCATCCTCGTGCTGTTCGCCCCTTACGCCTCGCATATTCCGTTGGCGAGTATGGCGCCGATCTTGATGCTGGTTGCCTGGAATATGAGTGAGCGCAAGGAATTTACCCACATGCTAAAAGCGAAGACGAGCGATTCTCTTGTGCTGGTGCTCACTTTCCTTTTGACCGTTTTCACCAATTTAACCGTTGCTATTGAAGTGGGTTTGGTGCTGTCTATCTTGTTGTTTGTCAAACGAACGCGCGATAGCCTGCGGGTAGCTCAGGTGCTGCCTGACCCTTCTTCCAAGAACGACAAGGTCATGCCGCATATGGTTACCGAGGGGCACGATTGTCCGCAAATCAGTATCTACACGATTGAGGGTCCGCTGTTTTTCGGGGATGCCGACTTGTTTGAAAGCTCCCTCATGCAAACCCTTCAGCGACAACCAAAGGTGTTACTGCTGCGGATGGGAAAAGTCCCCCTGATGGACATGACCGGGGAAGCGAAGTTGTCCCGGATTGTGAAGCAATGTATGGACCAAGGGACAACAGTCCTTATTTCCGGAATCCAATCTGACCCCAAGAAAATCTTGCAGCGTACGGGGCTATATGGCCTCGTAGGCGAAGCTCACTTTTTTTCTCATACTGGAGACGCGATCGCGTATGCCCTCAGTTCACTGGATACTGAGAAGTGTGTCGGATGCAAGCATTTTGCCTTCCGCGAATGCACGCGCCTGTCCTCTCCTACTGAAACTTCCACATGATGTTACGATCGGAGGAACCTATCATTGAATTTGGAACTACAACAATTTAAAGCGAATTTTTTCAAGGCACTGGGTCATCCCCTGCGGATTCGGATTCTGGAGTTGCTGGCGGAAGGAGATAAGAATGTAAACGAGCTTCAGACACTCATCGGGAGTGAAGGCTCCGCTGTTTCCCAGCAGCTCGCCATTTTGCGGAACAACAATATCGTGTACGGAACGAAGGATGGAAACAAAGTCACCTACTCGCTGCGTGATCCGATGATCATCGAGTTGCTGAGTGTAGCTAGACAAATTTTTAACAATCATCTGATTGATACGATCTCTATGCTGGATCGTTTTAACGAGGAGCAGTCGCTTGAGTCAACATAGTGGAGGAAGAAAAAGCACAGTTCTCTTCGACTCTGACACGCCAGCAGGGGGGATTTACTGGCCGTCTCCATTTCAAAAAGGGGACCGTCGAGCCAAAGCCACCCTACGGGCGGAAGTTTCTCAAAGAAGAAGTGTTCGACAAGCGGGTCCCCTTTTTGAAGTTCCGACTGGGTAGGCGTTGTCAAGGTCTACGAGCTCTGTGCTTTTTCTTCTCACCAGCTTCATTGGTTCAGCGACACCTTTTAAAACTACAAAAACGCCCAGGACCTGTAATTGTCCTGGGCGTACCTATTTTTACTGGGAAACCGCAATGACTGCATCCAATGCGATCAACGCTTCTGCTTCAATGGCTTTTGCCATCACATCGGTGTGCGGGTTATACGAGTCGAGCAAGTCTGCATCTGCATACCCGTCAATCGCCAAAATAGAGCCTGCCTTCATACCGCGAAGCGCCGCAATCACGAACAGGGCGGTGTTTTCCATCTCGACTGCCAAAACGCCAGCTTTTTGGTACAGCTTGTGCGGGAATTCCAACACCCCACTGTAAAAGACATCGAGTGTCAACGTGATTCCTTCGAATACCTTCAAGCCTGATGCATTGGCTCCTGCTGCTTGTTCAAGCGCGTCCACGACATGGCGATTGGCAACAGCCGGGAATCCAGCCGGAACCAACTGACTGGTCAAGCCGTCTTGGCGAACCGCTGCGGAGCTGATGACGAGGCTGCCTGTCTCGATTTCTTTTTGGTATGACCCGGCAGTTCCTACACGAATGATGACCTGAACGCCGCCCTTCGCCAGCTCCTCGAAGCATACGGCTGCTCCCGGTGCACCTACCCCATGGCTCACTACCGCTACCTCGACGCCTTTCCACGTACCTGTATAGCTGTGATATTCGCGGTTTTCCCCGATTTGACGCTGATCGTCGAGTTTCGAAGCAATCAAGGCTGCACGTTTTGGATCACCGCACACGATGACGCGCTTTGGCAGTTGTTCTGGATCTACCTTTAGATTCGTCAACATCTCAATCGAACTCCTTTTTCTCCCACTCATCCTCTGGGATCGGCAATGCTTCACCCGAGAACCGCTCTTCACGAAACGGGTCTGCGATCAAGTGAAAACCATTTTGCTCCCAGAAGCCGGGCTTGTTTTCGGTCATAAATTCAATTCCTCTGATCCACTTCACGCTTTTCCAGAAATACAGATGAGGAACAACCAGGCGAAGCGGCCAGCCGTGCTTGTCTGTCAGTCGCTCTCCATCAAAGGAGTGAGCCAACAGCACATCATCACGCTCCAAATCAGCGAGCGGCACATTGGCGGTATAGTCGTGATCACCGTGCAGCATGACGAAGTTCGCCCGCGGATTCACGCCAATCGCCTGTAGAAAATCACGAAAACGCACGCCTGTAAACGCATTGTCAAAACGGGACCAGCGCGTCACGCAGTGAATGTCGCTCGTCACTGTCACCTGTGGCATCGCCATGATCTCTTCGTAGGAGAGCGTCACTTCCCGGTCTACCTCACCGAAAACACGCAGTGTCCATTCGTTCATGTCATACACCGGCACATCTCCCTCATGCAAAATGGGAAAGCGCTCTGTCAGGATTTGTCCTGGCGGAAGTCGTCTGGCGAGTCCCGGTTCCACTGGGGCGGGTACTTGCATTCTTTTGATCCGATCTGCCTTGTTCATATCGCATTTCCCCTTGTCTTCGCTGTCTATATGGCCTGTGTTTAACGGGTGCTCTGCTGATTGTCGCTGCCGATCTGACTCTTGTTCTTCAAGAAGAACATCGCCACAATCGTCAGCACGTATGGCAGCATGGCAGTGAACTGAGTCGGAAGCGAAAAGCCCTGCAACCGAATACTAAGGGCATCCATCAACCCGAACAATAAGCTCGAAGCCAAAATTCCGAGTGGATGCGACTGCCCCATCATCATCGCTACCAATGCGATAAAGCCCCGGCCAGCCGTCATTCCTTCTGTAAACATCGTGACTTGCCCCAGTGAAAGCTGTGCCCCTGCAACCCCGCACAATGCGCCACTCATCACAATCGCCAGCATTTGAAGTCCCGTCACTTTCAGACCGAGACTGCGTGCCGCAACGGGATTCAGACCAACTGCGAGGACGCGGAAGCCCGTAACCGTCCGATAAAAAAACACATACAACAGAATGGCAGCCAAAAACGCAAAATACACGAGCGGCGAATGACCTGAGACAATGCCTCCGATGACCGGAATATCGTGAATGAAAGGAATCTCGACGGTTGGCAAGCCAACCATATCCTTATCGTAAAACGCCCCTTTGACACCGAAGATCGCCCGCAGTGCAAATGTCGTCAACCCTAGCGCGAGAAAGTTAATCGCCACACCGACGACGATTTCATTCGCCCTTAGCTTGATCGTCATGTACGCGAATAAGAGAGAAAAAACAACGCTAGCCAGCGCAGCAATGAAAACGGCCAAAAAGAGATTCCCGGTAAAATGATTGCCGACAATCGCGGAAAAGGCACCGACCAGTACCAATCCCTCCAAGCCAACATTAAAAATCCCGACACGTGCGCAGAGCGCTCCACCCAAAGCCGCCAACAAGATCGGCGTGACCATCCGAATGGTAGAACTGAGGAGGGACCAATCAAAGAGCTCCATGCGATTCCCCTCCTTTTGCCTTCCGCTTTTTCCACCAGTCGTAGCTGAACTTGGCGGAGATGAACAAAATCAATACGGCTTGTATAACACTTGCCAGCTCCAGCGGCACATCCGTATTGCGCTCTACACCCATGGCCCCTGTCTGAAAAGCAGCAAGCAGGATCGAAGTCACAATGATGCCAAGCGGATGAGAGTTCGCAAGGAGAGCTGCCATCAGCCCCGTCCAGGCGAACCCTGGTACAGTCAGGGCACCGTCAACAAAACGATAGTGCGCCCCCATTACCTCGACGGTTCCTGCCAAGCCAGCTAGTCCACCACTGGCAAACATCCCGGTCAGCATCACCCGAATGCGATTAATTCCTCCGTATTGAGCAAACAGCGAGTTTTGACCCAGCATCTTTACTTCATAGCCAAAAGGCGTAAAACGAAGTACCCAGAACAACAGCAGCGCTGCAACGATCGCAAACAAAAACCCTGCATGTACACTCATTCCGGCAAACAGCTTCGGAAGCCAAGCGCTTTTCTCCAGCATGACGGTCTGTGCCAGAGCCGCAGAACCTGAGCGATCCCGGAATGGCTCTGTCACGAGATAGCTCGCAAACAATACTGCGATGTAGTTGAAAAGCAACGTAGAGATGAGCAACGGAATGCGAAAGCGGGCTTCCATAAAGCCTGGCAACAACGCCCAGAACCCTCCGACTGCCATTCCTGCGAAAATACCCGCCACAATTTTGATCATTCCCGGTGCTGGCAAGTAGATCGCGACTAACGCAGCACTGACAGCACCCAGCACCATTTGCCCTTCCGCCCCAAGGTTGAATACCCCTGCCCGAAATGCGAGGGAAAGTCCCAAGGCAATCAGCATGATAGGCGTGGCTCTCGCTAATGTAGACGTAAAGAAATAAAAACTGCCAAATGCCCCTTTCCACATTTCCTGATAGGTGCCCAAGATCGATTCGCCAACCGCAGCAATGACCAGCGCCCCGGTCAACAAACCGATGACGACAGCCAAGAGTGGCTGAACCAATGACTTAGATAGCTCTTTGATTGCTGCCATGAATGCTTCCCCCCGCCATGATCACGCTGATTTTTTCTTCGGTTGCTTCTAGGCGTGAAAGCTCTCCAGCAATTCGCCCTTTATACATGACCAAAACCCTGTCAGACAAGGCGAGAATTTCGGACAACTCGGAGGAGACGAGCAAGATCCCATCTCCCTGATTGCGCTTTTCGATTAGCGCCTGATGGATGTACTCCATGGCACCGATATCCACCCCTCGCGTAGGCTCAGCCGCAATCAAAAACGGGGTTTCATGTCCCAGCTCCCTTGCTACGATCAGCTTTTGCAAATTTCCACCTGACAGATTCCCTGCCAGCTCCTGCAATTGTCGGGAGCCTGTCTTGATGGCAAACTGCTCAACCCAGCCTTTTACGACCTGGCGGAATTTCTCCCGCAAAACAACGCCGCGGCGGTTGTAAGCAGGCTTTCGCTGATAGCCCATCAACGCATTTTCCTCAACGCTTGAGAGTTTGGCCGCTCCCCACAGGTAGCGATCCTCCGGAATATGCGCCAAGCCGGCATCCCGAATGGTGGCTACTGATTTGTTCGTCACGTCCTTGCCGCCTAACTGCACCGTGCCCTCCTGTGCCGCTCGCAAACCACTGATCGCTTGCAGCAGCTCAGATTGACCATTCCCGGAAACACCTGCAATTCCTACGATTTCCCCGTGATGCACGGTAAAGCTGACTTGATCGAGCAGTGTCTGCTTTTCTCGAACCGTGAGATTCTCCACCTGCAACAAGGGGCCTTTATCCAGAGGAACTCGCTCAGCTAGCTCCTGCAATTCACGTCCGACCATCAGTCTGGCTAAATCGTCCGCATTGGTTTCTGTACGAGAAACTGTTCCGGTCACCTTGCCTCCGCGCAGTACCGTAATACGATCGGCTACCTCCATGACTTCCTGCAACTTATGTGTAATCAAAATGACGCTCTTGCCGCTCTCCGCCAGGTTTCGAATCGTTTGTAGCAGGTCGCGTACCTCCAGCGGGGTAAGGACAGCGGTCGGCTCGTCCAGCACGATAATATCCGCTCCCTGATACAGAACCTTAAGAATTTCGACCCGTTGCTGTTCCCCAATCGAACAATTCGCTACCTTGGCCTGCGGATGAATCGGAATGCGATACTGCTCACTAAGTGCACGCACCTTGTCCTCCGCGTCATTTCTTTTGAAAAAACCCGCTTGCTTCGGCTCGTAGCCGATCACGATATTTTCAGTCACACTGAATTCTCCGAAGAGCATAAAGTGCTGGTGAACCATCCCGATTCCATTTCGAATCGCGTCCTCTGGGCCGCGAAAAACAACTGGCTTGCCGTTTAACACGATCTCTCCCGACGTCGGCTGCTCCATCCCGTACAACATCCGCATCAATGTCGTTTTGCCCGCTCCGTTTTCCCCGACAATCGCGTGGACTTCTCCTGCTGCCAGTGAGAACGACACCTTGTCGTTGGCGGTAAAATCTCCGTACTTCTTGGTCATGGCCCTCATTTCCAAGCGATCGGTCATTCCCACTCCCTCATTTCTGTACGTCCTTTTTTGAAAATGGAAGACCGACTACACAGCCGTAGTCGGTCACATCCATCACTGTGCACAAGCTTTTTTACGTGCGTGTTTAGAATTTATCTGGTACTTTGCGAGTGCCAGCTACAATTTCATCGCTGATCGCTTTCACTTTATCCACCACTTCTTGTCCAATAAAAGCGTTCAGAGGCGTTTTGCTTTCGTGCGTGACATAGGTTACGCCAACACCTTTTTCTTTCAAGCCGTACGCAACAACACCTGGTTTGAACGTTCCTTCTACAAAGCTCTTCACGGTTTCATAAGCTGCCGCGTCGGTCCCTTTCAATTGGGACAGAACGATATGCTCTGGATCAATCGTTGTACGGTCAACGTCCTGACCTGCTGTGAAGAAGCCTTTTTCCTTCGCTGCTTCGAAAACGCCGAGGTCGCCTACTGCTGCTGCACCGTTAATGAAGTCAGCGCCTTTGGAAGCCTGGAGCAAAGCCAATTCCTTCGCTTTTGCCGGGTCAGTGAAGCTTCCTACATAGTTGACCATCAGTTCTGCTTTTGGATTCGTCGCTTTCAAGCCCTCTTCGAAGCCAACTGTCCATTTTTTCAACTGCGGAATATCAAGAGCGACAACCATACCTACTTTGTTCGTTTTCGTTGCCAGACCTGCTGCTGCTCCCACCAGGTAAGCCGCTTCCTGCTCGTGGAAGGTAACACTGCGTACGTTTGGCAAATCCACTACGGTATCAATAATCGCAAAATTACGGTCAGGATTTTCGGTTGCTACTTTTTTCAATGCATCCTCTGATGTAAAGGAAGAAGTGATGATCAAATCATAATTTTCTGCAACAGCCACGCGCAGATTCTCTTCAATCGCTCCATGGTCCGTAGATTCAATCGTTTTCACTTCTGCTCCAAGCTCTTGTGCGGCTTTCTTTGCACCCTCATCCATTTGTTGGAAGAACGGATTCACACCGATTTTCTCAGGCAAAATCAAGGCAATTCGCTTTTTGTCCCCGCCCTCTTGTCCTGCTGCTTGTCCTCCTGGCTGATCTGCAGGTGCGCTTGTGCCAGTCGAGCACCCTGTTGCCAATACTGCGAATGTCGTTAATGCCAGCAATAACTTCTTCATGATGTATCTCTCCCTATCCGAACTTTACGTTTTTCTTTATCCTATTAGGTAATGTACGGCTTTTTACCCATTTTTTCAATACTATTTACGAATATTATTATATAAAATTAATTTATCGTTCGTTTATTACCTCCTTCTATTTACAAATACAACAAAAAAACTCTTCCCGGAGGAAGAGTTTGCGTACGTAGCCGTTCTCTTCCTCATCTGTCAAAACCATCGTACATCGTACAGGTTTTGCAGGAATTGGCACCTTTCTGTTCATGCATAGACATGATCAGTGGTTGCCGGGCATCATCGGGCCAGTCCCTCCGCCGCTCTTGATAAGGTAGGTGAATATATTTAGTTACAATGGAATTCATTCTAGCAGAACGGTTCAAAAATGCAATTCTTTTTTCTCAATTCCAAACACTTCTAAAAGTGAATAAAAGTTTAAAAAGTCGTCTTTTCAGCACCGAGAAATTGGCGAGAACCTGAAGAAGGAGGAGCGGAGTGTAGGGGACCTACATGAGCACCGGACTTCGAAGGTGAACGTCGATTTCGATGCCGAATAAGCTTTCAGAACTACGTCGTGATCAAAAGACGACTTTTTAAACAACCTCTAATTGACGTGAAAGGTTTGCTGGAGACGATGAGACAACGTATTCAGCTCGCCCAGCTCTTCCGTAATCTCTCGCACTTTTTGATGCTGGTTTTCTGCTGTCGCAAACAGCTCTTCTAAGTTGGCTACCGATTCCTCGGTTACAGCTGTAATGGTCGACATCTCGATAGCAACTTCTCCGGAACGCACTTTTACCCGGTCCATGCTGGAGCTTACTTGATCAGCTGCTTGCAGGAAGGCCATCATCCCGGCACGTACTGCTTCGATAGAGGCCACTGTTTTCACGGCCAGCTCTTGGCCTTTTGCAACAGACGTTTCCCCATTGCTCATATGCTGCACCGCATTCTCACTTTCCTGGTGGAGAGATTTCAGAATGTCGGTAATTTCTTGCGTAGCTGTCGCGCTTTGTTCTGCCAGCTTGCGTACCTCATCCGCTACAACAGCAAATCCCCGTCCATGCTCGCCTGCACGCGCCGATTCAATCGCCGCATTCAGTGCCAAGAGATTCGTTTGTGTCGCGATCTGATTAATAGCGCCGACAATTTCCTCTACGCGATTCGCCTGCCGATTGAGCTGGTGAATCGTAGAGGCGGCTACATTGACTGCCTGCACAATTTGCTCCATCTGCGAGGACAGCTCATTCATCATCTGAACGCTTTCTGTCAGACGACGGTTGTTTTGTTGCGATTCCGTTTTCATTGCGTTGGTCTGTGTTGTGACTGCCTCGATTTCCTGGTCGATGGATTGAACCTCTTCTTCGATCTTCACCGTAGAATTCGCCTGCGACTCCATACCTGTGGCGACTTCCTTAAAGGCAACCATCATTTCATCTGTATTGCGCTTCGTACCTTCCGCATGCTCATGCACATGATCGCTTGTAAGATCCAGCTGCTCCGTCATTTGCTGGATGTTCAAAAGCATTTCTCCCAGACGGCGCTCCTTCTCTTCCGCTTCCTGCCTTGCATCATGAGCTTTTCGCAAGGAGGCTTGTCCGGCGAGACACAGATACGTAACGGCTCCCATCATCATGAGAATCGTGACAATACGCATAAGCAAATTGAGCTCTGAAAAATCACCATCGAAAATCTCGTAGGTTCCCGTATAAAACCCGACAATCGTAACGATGATTTGGGCAATTCCCGCTGTTACGACCAGCTTCCAATCCAAATAGGCCGCCAAAAAGCCCATGACGATAAAGGCGAGGAAGGTAACCTCCTGGTAATCGGTAAAGTGATCAAAGGAAATAGCATAAAACATAAGTCCGATTGCTACCAGATAACGAATCACAAGACTATCTTTGCGAATGAAATAATACGGTGAAACAATTAAAGTGACCAGCAATCCCAAGGACGTCACTTTCCAGAAGTTCACATCCACTTGGTAGGCAATGAGTCCCGCCATCCACAAATGATTCCATAGGATGAAAATCATAAAGCCTTCTTTGTCAGTCAAGGTATTGCGAATCAATTGAATCATAATTGCCCCCCTTTTCCTTAATTACTTATGTATCGGATTCTTTCCCCATTATATAGCCAAACCTTTGCCAAATTTGTGAAAAAAGTGAGAACAGCCAAAAACAATTTCGAATAGGCTATTACACAACTCACACGTACAGGAGGCAAACGTAGAAAAGTGGAACTCAATCAATTGCCAGCTACCGTGCTGACACGGACGATTAGCCGTCCGAACACCACGATTTACTACCCGCAATTGGCAGGTCTAGCCAATCAACAAGCGGAAAAAGATATCAACCGGGCGATTTATCAAACGGTTCAAGGCTTAATTCACGAGCAGCACCGCGTCCAGGTACCGGGAAATACAGAAATGCAAGGAAGCTACGAAATCAAGACAAACGAACGCGGTATTTTCAGCGTCGTGTTGAGCAACTACGCCTACACACCACAAATGGCTCACGGCATGACCTTCCTCGGGTCGATAACCGCAGATATCCAAACAGGCAAATTGTATACGCTGCGAGAATTATTCAAGCCAGAAAGCGATTACGTCAAGGTGATTTCCGAAAACATCAAGCGTCAAATCAAAGAAAGAAGCATCCCCACACTTAATGGCTTTACTTCGATTAAGCCCGATCAGGATTATTACCTCGCCGACAAAGCAATAGTCATCTATTTTCAGCTGTATGAAATTACGCCTTACTACGTCGGTTTCCCCATGTTCCCCATTTCCGTCTATGAACTGGAGCCGCTCATCAATGAAAAAGGACCACTGAGTATCTTGTCCGCAGATTAATGTATCAACGTATTTTTCAGCCAGGTGAGTGTCTTCTTCCATGACACTCGCCTGATTTTATTTGTGTCAGAAAATCCATTATTTCGCCATCGAATAAACGTTTACTTATATGTCCAGAACTGCTAGTATGTTATTGTACATATTTACTTAAGCAATAAGTGTACGATATATCGGACCAGCTTTCCTGGAGGTATATATTTATGCAATATTATGGTCATCGAATTAGCCAAACAGCAAGAATATTCAGTAAATCGTTAAATGGGACTATGTCTCCCATGGGATTATACAGTTCGCAATGGGGTATTATCCTTTGCTTGCATTATCGTGAATCACTCACCCAGGTTCAATTGAGTAACTACCTGAATGTTGAAGCGCCAACGATTACCCGGACACTTACCCGCTTGGAAGAGATGGGCTGGATTATTCGCTCAGAGGGTGATGACAAGCGTGAGCGCTATGTGTCCTTGTCTCCGCAAGCAGTCAAACGGTTCCCGGAATGGCTGGAGGCTGCCAAAGAGCAAGAGGAACTGGCACTCCGCGGCCTTGATGAAGCAGAACTCGCTATCTTTAACCGCGTATTGAAGAAAATGAATGATAATTTGCAGACATCGTAGCAAGTAAAAAATGACTTCGCCCAAAAGTACTTTGGTGAAGTCATTTTTTGTTGTAGGCTTGTGTTATTGCATGCGCTTCACGATATTGCGAGCCATCCAGACTCCAGCAGCTCCGGCCTGTGCCAGACCACGTGTAATTCCGGCACCATCCCCGCCACAGAACAATCCCTTGATTTCTGTTTCGAATTCCTCAGTCAATTTCGGACGTGCCGAGTAGAATTTTGCTTCCACTCCGTAGAACAACGTGTGCTCGGAAGCAATTCCCGGCGTTACTTTGTCCAGTGCTTCCACCATCTCGATCAAACTTTTCATCGTGTTGTAAGGCAACACGAGTCCCAAGTCACCTGGTACCGCTTCCTTCAGAGTAGGCTCCAGGAAGCCTTCCTTAATACGCGACTCTGTAGAACGGCGACCGCGCAAAATATCGCCGTACTTTTGCACGATGACTCCACCGTTTGACAGATCATTCGCTCTCTTGCAAATTTCTCTCGCGTACTCATTCGGCTTGTCAAACGGCTCTGTAAACGTATGAGATACCAAGAGCGCAAAGTTCGTATTCATCGAGCCCAGCGCTGGTCTTTATAAGAGTGCCCGTTTGCAGCCATAACGCCACTGTGGTTTTCCACGACTACGTGACCGGATGGATTGCTACAAAACGTTCGTACACGGGTTCCTACAGATGTATTGAAAATGAATTTTCCTTCGTACAAGTGCTCATTGATTTCGCGCATGACGACATCGGATGTCTCCACACGTACGCCTACGTCGACTTGATTGTTGTACATTTTCAGGCGGCGCTTCTTCAGGATATCTGTCAACCATGCGGAGCCATCGCGGCCTGGTCCGATTACCACGTAATCAGCTTCATACTCTTGACCGTTTTTCAAGACGACACCTTTTATCTGATGCCCCTCTGCTTCTTTCACCGTAAGGATGTCCTCCACTTCTGTCTTGAACATCATGTCGATGTGCTTCTTCAAATGCTCGAAGATCGACTGGAGAATCTCCAGGTTTTGCTCCGTTCCCAAGTGACGCACCTGCGCTCGCAACAGCTTGAGTCCAGCTGCATAGCCGCGCTGCTCGATGCTCTTGATCGTCTCTGTGGTCGGGTCCGTAATCGATTGGGTAGCCCCATGCTCCAAATTGATTTCATCTACGTATTTGATCAGCCCAAGTACAGTGGAAGGGCTGAGATAGTCTGTCATCCAACCGCCAAATTCGGTGGTGATGTTAAATTTGCCATCGCTATAGGCGCCTGCTCCACCAAAACCACTGGTAATCGAACAGGCCGGCAAACAGCCTGCGAATTCTTTTTTTCCTGCTGGCGGCGGGCAGAGCTTGATCTTTTCCTCCAAGATCGGACAGCGTCTGCTATAGATGTCATGCCCTTTATCAATCAACAGCACCTTGGCATTCGGTGCTTTTCGCATTACCTCGTAGCATGTAAAAATCCCTGCTGGTCCTGCCCCTACAACGATCACGTCATACTTATTCATTTCGTTCCCTCCCCAAAAAATGCAAAAAATTCCCGGCCGACGAATAGGGTATACCAAACCTGCCCTATTCGTAGCCGGGAATTTACGGTTCCCTGTAGAGACCCTCAAACCATATTTCTGAGGATATACGAATACAATTCACTATTTCATTCGTCAAACCTGTGTTGTTCTTCACAACAATATGTATAGTAGCTTATAAGGTGAATCAAGTCAACCGAGAACAACCTATTTATTCGTCTTTTAAAGTTATTTTTATTGTAAACGTGCCTTTACAATCCACGATCACGACAAAACACGAACATTCAAAAACGAATATTCGCTTTTTCTGTACATGACGCTCATCTGATCGGGAAGGAATCCGTCACAAACAAATAGAATAGAGAGAATTTTATGAAATATTCTTTATAAAGGATGAGGCCTGTACATGCGGGATTATCGCTATTATCAGTCTGCCTTTGCCGGTGTTCCCAAGCCGTTTGCTTTCGTCGACCTAGATCTGCTGGAGGAAAATGCGGAGCAAATCAGTTTGCAAAGCAATGGAAAACCCGTTCGAATCGCGAGCAAGTCGATCCGAAGCGTTGCCATTCTCAAACATGTATTGCAGTTGGACGATTGCTTTCGTGGTCTCATGTGCTATTCCGCTCCTGAGGTGCTTCACCTGTGCGAGGCAGGCTTCGATGACCTGCTACTTGGCTATCCGCTCTGGGAAAAAAGCTGGCTTTTGGCCATCGCCGCTGAGATTAAGAACGGACGCTCCATTACTTTGATGATCGACTCTCTCCCACATGTCGAACAGCTCGAACAAATCGCTCGGGAAACAGGAACTAGACTGCCGGTCTGTCTCGATATCGACATGTCGTCTGATGTGTTGGGACTGCATTTCGGCGTCTGGCGCTCCCCTCTTCGCTCTCTCGAGGCGTCCCTCTCCCTTGCCAAGCGCGCTGCTTCCTCCGATCATCTCTATCTCGATGGTATCATGGGGTACGAAGCTCAAATTGCTGGCGTAGGGGATCGATACCCTCGTCAATTCCTAAAAAACAGCATCATTCGCCTCCTCAAGCAATATTCCGTGAAGGAGGTGGCTGCTCGACGTGCCACACTGGTGCATGCCATTCGCGAGCTAGGCATTTCTCTCCGCTTCGTAAACGGTGGAGGAACGGGCAGCTTGCACTTGACCGGGAAAGAAGACGCCGTTACTGAGGTGACAGCAGGATCTGGATTTTTTTCGCCTGGGCTCTTTGACTACTTTCAAGATTTTCGGTTTCATCCTGCTGCCGGATTTGCTCTGGAGATTATCCGCAAGCCCACAGCGCATATCTACACTTGTGCCGGCGGAGGCTACATCGCCTCTGGTTCTGCTGGGCGTGACAGGCTCCCCAAGCCTTACTTACCAGCGGGAGCAAAGCTGTTCCCCAACGAAGGAGCAGGTGAAGTACAGACACCGATCCACTATCAAGGCATGGAAACGCTGGAGCTGGGAGACCCGATCTTTTTTCGCCATGCCAAAGCAGGAGAGCTCTGCGAACGTTTTACCCGGCTGTATTGCATCTCTGGCGGGAAAATCATCGAGGAAGTGACCACCTATCGGGGGGATGGATTATGCTCACTGTAAAGAAGCACGCGAATCACTGGGCCAATTGGACAGGAAATGTACAAAGCCAGCCAAAGCAAATCGCGATGCCAGCGTCCGTGGATGAGGTCGTGCAGCTTGTCCTTGCTTGCAAAAAGGCAGGTACACGGATTCGAGTCGTCGGCTCTGGTCATTCCTTCACGCGGCTCGTCCAGACAGAAGATTGCTTGCTATCCCTGGATCAGCTCCAAGGAATCGTCCGTGTAGACCCTGCCTCTGATACCGTTGAAGTCTGGGCAGGTACCAAGCTAAAGACACTCGGACACCTCCTGCATCAAGCGGGCTACTCCCAAGAAAACCTCGGGGACATTAACGCCCAGTCCATTGCAGGGGCCATCAGCACCGGGACACATGGCACAGGCATTCATTTTGGCAGCATCTCCACACAAGTCGTCGGGCTGACAGTCGTGACCGCATCCGGGGAGGTTTTAGAAGTATCCGAGCAGGCCCGGCCGGAGCTGTTCAAAGCCATGCAAGTCTCTCTTGGTCTCTTGGGCATCATCGTACGCGTCAAGCTACGTGTCCTCCCAGCCTATCGCCTGCGCTACCAGAGCCGTCGCATGCAGCTAGAGGAGTGCCTGTCCTCTCTGGAGACGTTTAAAACCGAGCATCGGCATTTCGAATTTTTTATCTTCCCGTATTCGGATACCGTTCAGGTGAAATTTATGAACGAGACCAACGATCCCCCCAGCGGCAATCAACGATGGAGCTATTTGAAAAAAATGGTGGTGGAAAATGGGCTGTTCTGGCTCTTGTCCGAGAGCTGCCGCTTGCGCCCTTCTCTAACCAAAAGCGTCAGCAGACTGTCCGCCCAAAGCGTTCCCTCTGTCCATGAGAGCGGCTACAGTCATCAGCTTTTTGCCACCCCTCGCCTGGTTCGTTTTTACGAAATGGAATACTGCCTACCCGCTGAACATATGGGCGAAGCCATACTGGAGCTACGTCAGGCGATTGAGCAGGAACGCTTTGCCGTTCATTTTCCGCTGGAATGCCGGTACGTCAAAAAGGACGACATCTGGCTCAGTCCCGCTTACGAAAGGGATAGTGCCTTCATTGCCGTCCACATGTACAAGGGCATGCCGTACGAAGCATACTTTGCCCGGATGGAGAAGATTTTCGCCCGATATGGAGGACGTCCACACTGGGGAAAAATGCACAGCATGACCGCCAAGCAACTCCATCAGGTCTATCCGCGCTTGCCCGATTTCCTCGCCATTCGCTCTGAGCTCGACCCTGACGGCTTGTTCGTGAACCCGTATTTAGCCGAGCTGTTCGACATCTCCTGAAGACAAACCTTACGCCACAAAAATGCCCCGACCATATCATCATGGCAGGGGCATTTTTCTATGGAGCAGAACGGCTTAGCCTTGCGTTGGGAGATTTGGTTTATGCGCCTTTTTGCGTCCATAGTGCACATAATAGAAGGTATAGAACAGCACGAGTGCACCAATTCCATAGAAGAGTCCAATTCGCTGTGTCGGGTCAAACGCCGGGAAGATCAGAATGAATGTGCAAAGAGCGAGACACAGGAGCGGCATCACCGGGTAAAACGGTGCGACGAACTGTAAATCTTCTATTTTTCCACCTTCACGCAAGTATTGACGGCGGAAATTGAATTGAGAGAGAGCAATCCCCATCCACGTGAAGGTAACCGCAATACCGGATACAGACATGAGCAGCACGTATACCGTATCCGCTGCAACCACGCTGGTTAATAGAGACAGAAGCGAGAACGCCAGCGTCGCCAAGAGTGCGTTCAATGGTACTTTACGCTTGGTCAACTTCCCAAAAACAGGATGTGCCATATTGCTATGGGAAAGTGACCACAACAAGCGAGTGGCTGCGTACAAGCAAGAGTTGCCGACAGACAACAGAGCCGTCAAGATAACGAAGTTCATGATATCTGCTGCAAATGGAATCCCCACTGCATCAAATACCGTCACAAACGGGCTCTCCAAGAGTCCCAGCTCACTCGATGGAAAGAGTGCGGACAAGATCGTGACTGACGCCACATAGAACACGAGAATGCGAAACACAACGTTGCGAACCGCCCGCGGAATGGTCTTCTGCGGGTCTTCTGCTTCCCCGGCTGCAATTCCGATCAGTTCTGAGCCTTGATAAGAGAACACGACGTTCATCATCGTCACAAAGACGATCGAAATGCCAAACGGGAATAGTCCCCCATCTGCCGAGAAGTTGGAGAGAAACGGAGCGGGTCTTCCTTCCATACTGACAATACCGAATATAGCACCTAGTCCGACAATAATAAACATAAGTACAGCGAATACTTTAATTCCGGCAAACCAGTATTCGGTTTCCGCAAATCCTTTTGTCGTTAGCGCATTGAAGGCAAAGAGCAAAACGATAAAGAGCGCGCACCAAATCCAGATCGGCGTATCCGGGAACCACCTTTGCATGACCATCCCCGCGGCAGTGAACTCTACCCCGGCCGTTGTAGCTGATCCTAGCCAATACATCCATCCCAGTGTAAACCCACTCGCTGGACCAATATACTTGCTGGCATAGGCTTGGAAAGAGCCTGTTACTGGCATTTTTACAGAAAGCTCACCTAGGCACGTCATGACCAGATACAGCAGAACCCCGCCGACAATATAGGCGAGAAGCGCCCCACCAGGTCCAGCCTGATTGATCGTGAAGCCAGCATTGAGGAAGAGTCCTGTCCCGATCACGCCACCTAACGACAGCATAAACAAATGGCGACTTTTCATGGAGCGTTGTAGCTGTGTGTCTCTTTCATTCCCAGTGTTCATATGATTCCTCTCTTTCACCAGCTTATTAAGAGGTCTATCAGGGGTCTATAAAAGAAGAGAGAACTGCCTGCGCTAGAAACGCAGGGACAGGCAGCTCAATCCTCCGTCTTGTTTACGGAATTCAGACATATCCAGCTCAATCACGTTGTAGCCAGCGTCAGTGATTTGCTTTTTCGTGCTCTCAAAGCCTTTTGGAATGATGACGTAGTCGTTAATATGGATGCAGTTCGCAGAGTACTCGACTTCTTTTTCCACGATCAGATGCTTGTATTGGCTAAACACTTCAGAATCGATGAACTCCCCAGCCAGAACCAGCAAGTCATTGCCGAGGTAGGCAATACCTGTTTTCAGGTGGAAAAACTCTTTCAACGGGACAATAGTAACTTCATATCCGTATTTGATGAGAATCTCGCGGAACTGGATCGCTCCTTCTTCATTGGTGCGTGTCGACAGACCGACATAAAAATGGTTGTCTACCTGCATCACGTCTCCACCATCGAGGAAGCCAGGGGCCTGAATATATTCAATCGTGTCATAAAAACGAGGAATCACCAGTTTCATATCCTCAATTTCACCATTGCGGCTTTCTGCACCGGGATTAGTGATGACGGCGCATTTTTCTGTGAGGACTGCTGAATCTTCCACAAACGTAGAATCTGGGAAACGCTCGTCCGCTTCCAGAACGGTTACATCCAGACCTGTCTGTTTCAGCGCTTCTACATAAGCGGCATGCTGTTTAAGAGCAAGTTCAAAATCAGGTGTACCTAAATCAGAAGTCGTCAAACCATTTACATAGCTATTTCCCGGTTTTCTTACAATCGCACGTGAAAATTTCATGATGATAGATCTCCCTTCTGTTTTCGAATCTTGCTTTTGTCTAACAGTGGGCGACGGAGAAACGAGCATGTAAACGCTTCCGTACCTGCTGCTTTTGCTTGTTCATCGCCACCATGTTGCAGTCATTCTCCTCTGAGCAATCACTCAGAAATATTCCGCATTGTGGAATTGCTTCTGCAATACAAAATTACACTCTTAATGTAAAATAGTTTCAAATTTTTTGTCAACGAATTTTTATCTAGTCTAAATTATATTGATTCGGCTGAAAAATTCTGATAGATTGAGGTCATATTAAGCTGGCGTGACATTCAACGAGCAGTCACTATGCAACAAAGCCAGGAGGTAACGCACGTTGGTACAATCGATTGACCGGGCGATGAGCATCATCTCCGTCCTAGTATCAGATCCAAACAAACAGCATTGGTCCATCTCGGAAATTGCTGAACAAACAAACCTGCCACTGAGTACCGTACACCGTTTAATAAGTAGCCTCATCAAGCATGGACTCATCCTCCAGGTTCCTGAGAGCAAGCAGTACAAGGTCGGCTATACGTGGATGGAAATCGGGCTGCGCATCCTGGACAAGATGGATATGCGCGCTGTCGCCCGAACTGTCATGGAGCGATTGGCAGCAGATGTACGAGAAACCGTCTATCTGAACATTCCACAGGGCTCTCATGCCATCGTACTCGAACGAGTGGAAGGTCCCATGTCTGTCAGAAGCATGGATAATCTGGGCGAGCGTATTCCGCTCCATATCGGTGCGGCAAACAAAACGATTCTCGCCAGCATGAATCCGACTGAAGCAGAGCAAATCGTGACCGGTTTAATCCCGGATACAGAAAAACGTCGAGAGCTGTTAGAACGACTGCCAGAAATCAGACAAAACGGCTATGCAGTCAGCTACGGTGAGAAAACCGAGGGTACCGCATCCATTGCCGCTCCTATCTTCGGTGTCAACCAAAAGGTCGTGGGTGCTTTGAGTATCGGCGTTCCGAGCTATCGGATCAACGAGCAACTCTTGTCCTCACTCATTGAACAAACCCAACAAAGTGCCAAAGAAATTTCCCACAAGATCGGTGCCTTACCTTAATTTTTTTGCCCACTAATCGGAAACAGTTTTCACTATACGGAAAACGGAGGCGTTTTTTATGCAGAAATGGCAAACAAAAGAGCAACTCGTTGATCTCTTGTGCAATTTGGTAAGCATCCCAAGCATTACAGGATCATCTGCCGAGAAGGACTTGCCTGGCTACGTCGTCGATCAGCTGCGTACCCTGCCTTATTATCAAGCCAATCCCGATCATGTGCGTGCGAATCCGACTGAAGACGGGCGGCATTTTGTCACTGCTCTGGTTAAAAAAGAAGGTGTACGGGACACCGTCATTCTCGTCAGCCATTTTGATGTGGTCGATGTCGAGGATTACGGCGCCTGGATGAAGCATGCTTTTGATCCGAAGACCCTCACTCCTCTCTTCCAACAAAACCAAGCGGATATGCCAGCAGACGTTCAACAGGATATCCGTACCGGCAACTGGCTGTTTGGCCGTGGCACCATGGATATGAAATGCGGGCTGACACTGCATATGTCGATGATTGAGCAAGCGATTGCTGGAGAGTTCGACGGCAACATTTTGCTTCTGACCGTCCCTGACGAAGAGGTGAATTCTGTCGGGATGCGTGCAGCAGTCCCAGCACTGTTGAAAATCGCCGAAGAGTTCGACCTTAGCTACACCACCGTGCTCAACTCCGAGCCGATGTTTACCCGCTATCCAGGGGATACGAATACGTACTTGTACACAGGCTCCATCGGAAAAGTGCTGCCAGGCTTCCTCTGCTACGGCAAAGAAACACATGTCGGCGAGCCTTTCGCTGGGTTAAACGGCAATTACATGGCCTCTCAAATTACATGTGAGCTGGAGCTGAACACATCCTTCTGCGAGGTCGTAGAAGGGGAAGCATCTCCTCCGCCGACGAACCTGATTCAAAAGGACTTGAAAAAAGAGTACTCTGTGCAAATTCCGCACCGTGCCGTGACACTGTTCAACCTGTTCCTGCTGGAAAAGCAGATGGAGGATGTCGTAGAACCGCTGCTGGAATCCGCAAGAAATGTCGCAGAACGCATGAAGCAAAACTACCTCAAGCACGCGAGCCAGTTTGCCAACTTCGCGCCTTTTAGCCCGCGTGATCTGTCCATTTCCGTCATGACTTACGAAGAACTGTATGCCTATGCGAAGAAAACGTACGGGGAAGAAAAACTGCGCCAGCTGGAAGCAGATGTGATCGCCAACCGCGGCGACAAGGACGATCGCGACACCACGATTGAGCTGGTGGATCAATTAGCAATTCTGTGCAAAGAACTGTCGCCGATGATGATCTTGTTCTTCGCACCACCATTTTACCCGGCAGTTAGCTCGCGCAATCATCCTCTGATTCAGCAAACGATGGAAGAGATGAAGGCATACGCGCGAGATCAGCACCAGGTCAATTTGGTCAAACAAAACTACTTTGGCGGTATCTCTGACCTAAGCTACGTCGGACTCCAATATCCAGCGGCATCCATGAAGCCATTGGTAGCAAACATGCCTTTATGGGACAACGGCTACTCCATTCCGCTTCAGGAGCTCGAAGTTTTTGATGTACCTGTCATGAACCTCGGCCCAGTCGGACGTGACGCCCATCAGTGGACAGAGCGTCTGGACATCGACTATGCATTTGATACGTTAAAAGACATGCTTCCTCGTTGCATCCAGTCTCTCTTGCAAAATGGGAAAGCATTGAAGGAATAGCAAATAGGAAAAGGTTCCTGTACCGATAGATTACTGTCGCACGGGAACCTTTTTCCTTATAATGAAGAAAAACCATTTCAGAGGAGGGTTACGCATGGAATTTCAAGCGAAAGAAAATGGCTTTGTCACGCAACTATCCTATGGTGAGCTGCACGTATCAGGTGATGAACAGTATGGCTTTCGCCCCTACCAGCTCTTGGTCTCTTCGATCGCTGTTTGCAGTGGCGGTGTTTTACGAAAAGTATTGGACAAGATGAGAATGCCGTGCACGGACATGAAAGTAACAGCGGATGTGCAGCGAAATGAGGCAGAGGCAAATCGGGTTGAAAAAATTCACCTCCACTTCATCATTACGGGTGAAAATATGAAAGAAGAAAAAGTGCAAAAAGCCATTGAAGCCGCGAGCAAAAACTGCCCGATGGTCCAATCTGTCAAGGGAAGCATCGTCGTAACCGAGTCCTTCGAATTGGTATCATGATAGGAAATACAGTGCTACCGCCCACTCCTCTGTTTCGACTTCAAGACATACAGCAGGTCACCTTGTCACCGACAGAAGCATGGACGTTTTCCGGAGGCTCTACCCATGCCGTGCTCATCGTGACAAAAGGATCGGGCCGGATACTGAACGAGTCGGATCAAGCCACTCTACTAGATGGAAGTGTGCTGGTTCTTTCTCGAGAATCTGCGAGGCAAGTGCGCGCTGATACAGAAGATCCACTCCGTTTCCTCGTATTCGATTTTGACGCCCTGCAACAGCAAGATCAGGTCACCAACGCTTACAGCCCGAGTCTTTCCTGGCATCTGGACCGCAGCTCATGTTTATTTCACCAGGTCGATCACGGCACGGAGCTTGCCCTCACGCTGTTTGCTCATCGACAAACCAATAATCCGTTGGAAGCTTTTCAAAATCAAATTCGCTTTCAGCAATTGCTGCATCTGATTTGGAGCCATGCTGAACAGCAGGCTACCGTAGAAACATCAAGCGTTGTCGATCAGACTCTTTCTTACATTCATACGAATTATGCGGAGCCAATCACCTTAGATGATTTAGCGAATCGAGCTGGCCTTACCCCTCGGTACTACTCCGAAGTCTTCAAGAAAAAGGTCGGAAAAAGCCCGATCGAATATTTGACGAGCTGCCGGATGGAGTATGCAAAGACGCTACTTCGCGAATCGAATAAACGATTGCGCGAGGTAGCTCGCTTGGTCGGGTATGCCGATGAGTTTTACTTCAGCAGACGCTTCAAACAGCAGATAGGCGTGTCGCCGACTGTCTTTGTCCGCATGAATCAGAAGCAAATGGCACCCGTCACCTTTCACTATGCCGAGTATTTATTAGCACTCGGAATCAGACCGGTTGGCGCTCCAGAAGAGCAGGTCACTTATTTACGCGAGCAATTGCGGATGAAAGAGGCAGATGAGATAGTCAGCCTGCCCGAGAACACGCCAGACTTGATCGAGCCATTGCAACCGACGTTTATTTTGACCGAATCGACAGGAGATTGCGCCACTTTCTCCAAGATTGCACCTACTCTTGCATTTCCGTGGATGGAACACGATGTATTTGGTCATTTGAACATACTGGCCGATGTGCTTGGCATGAAAGATCAGGCACACATGTGGCTCAGGCAGCATGAACAGAAGGTTTTGAAGGCGAAGCGATGCATCGACGCTCATATCCAAAAGGAAGACACATTCTTGATCCTCAATGTGCGCCCACAGAGCCTATTTGCATACGGTGCTAGAAATATCGGGCATGTACTGTACAAATCCTTGAAGCTGACGCCACCCAAAATCATTCAAGGAGAATTAACACGCAACCCCAATTTTTGGGCGACCAAAATCAACGAGGATCAATTAAGCCAGTACGCAGCAGATTGGCTGTTTGTCCACATTTTTGATGATGACCTCTCACGGGCACACTTCACAGAGTTAATGAAACAGGATGTGTGGCAACGAATTCCTGCTGTACAAAAAGGGCAAGTCGTCATTCTCAACCCGATTTGGTTTTCGTATGATCCCCTCTCCCTCGACATCCAGCTGGAAGAGGCCGTCCAAATCCTGACCCATTCAAATACAGCCACATTGTCCAAAGAAAAACGGAAGATTCTCCATGGATGAAAAGAGTGCGTTCAGGGTAAGATGAACCTTGTTAATGAGAATCATTTTCATTCATGGAGGATATACGATGAAACGATTACGCATACAAGCTTGGCTGCCCGGATTCATGATTCTTTCCTTGTTCTTACTCACGGCATGCGGTCAGACAGCCAGCCCCAATCCAGCTACGCCTGCACAAGAGAATAAAAGCAGCGAGACCCGCGTCCTGAAGCACGCAAAAGGCGAATCTACCATTCCTGTGAAACCTCAGCGCGTCGTGGCCCTGCAATATTTAGGCCCCATGCTTGCCCTTGGTGTGAAGCCAATCGGTGCATTGAAGGG
The DNA here is from genome assembly GCF_050477165.1 of Brevibacillus sp. FIR094. Taxonomy (NCBI): domain Bacteria; kingdom Bacillati; phylum Bacillota; class Bacilli; order Caryophanales; family Paenibacillaceae; genus Brevibacillus; species Brevibacillus sp. FIR094. The sequence goes on from NZ_JBEAES010000006.1 coordinate 207,532, forward strand.
ACATATGGAAGGTCCGGACATGTAACCACTGGTCGGTGGAATCGAAGTCGTGGGAGATTATGATGCCTATAATCTGGAGAAAATCCTCGAGTTGCAGCCTGACTTGATCCTGACTAGTGCCGAAGACGAGCAACAGGTTTATGAAAAGCTGACGAAGATTGCGCCTGTCGTGGCAATCGACTTTGATCAATACGATGTCTATGGGCATGTACAAAAGGTGGCGGAAGCACTAGGTATCGAAGAAGAAGGAAAGGCTTGGGAGCAGAGGTACAAAGCAAAGGTTGAGGAAGCACGCAAGCTAGTAAATGCTAAGGTCGGGAAGAACGAGACCGTAGCAGCATTAAACGTCCGTGCGAAAACGATCAAAATGTACGGCTCTCGCAACATGGGCCATGTTTTGTACAATGATCTTCAGCTGACGCCACCTCCACTCATCAAGAGCGAGATCGAGAAAGACCCGCTGTTCTGGTCAAAAGACGTGTCCATGGAGCTTCTACCGGAATATGCAGCCGACCATATTTTCCTGATGCTGTTCCCTGGGGAAGACGCCGCTCAGTATTTGAAAGAAATCGAGCAAAGCAGCCTGTGGAAGAACTTGCCCGCTGTTAAAAACAACCATGTTTACGTAGTGGATGTGGATAGATGGCTTGGCTACGACCCTGTTCTGATTGAAAAGCAACTGGATGAAGCCGTGCAGTATTTGACTGGAACGAAGAAGTAATAAGAAAGACCTATGGGTCAACATAGTGGAGGAGAAGAAAAAGCACAGTTCTCTTCGACTCTGACACGCCCGCAAGGGGTGATTGAATGCTCGTCTCCATTTCAAAAAGGGGACCGTCGAGCCAAAGCCACCCTACGGGCGGACGTTTCTCAAGGAAGAAGTGTTCGACAAGCGGGTCCCCTTTTTGAAGTTCCGACTGGGTAGGCGTTGTCAAGGTCTACGAGCTCTGTGCTTTTTCTTCTCACCAGCTTTATTGGCTCATCGATGCCCCTTAACTAAAATATAGGCCCACAAAACAGCCCGGCAGCTTGGTGCGCCGGGCTGTTTTTATTTAGCTGCTAACAGGCTGTTGCTGTGGAACCTTTACTCTGTTCTTTTTTCCCTCTGGAATGAGCAGATTCAAAAGTACCGTTGCCAACGCCCCTACTGTAATGCCTGAAGATAAAATGTAGTTCACGAAATCAGGTACTCCTGCGAGTGCGTCTTTCGGCAGGACTGTTACCGCCATCGTCAGCAGGATCGGCAGTCCAATGACCATCATCGTGCGGTCATCAATCGTAATGTTTTGAATGACTTTGATCCCATTCGCCACAATCGCTACACACACGATCCCAAAAATCCCGTTGATGACTGGCTCCGGTATACAAGTAATCGCCGCCGACAGCTTCGGCACCAGCCCAAGGGCAATCAAGATGAATCCTCCGGCCATAATCGCCATCCGGCTTCCTACTCCTGTCACCGCAATCAACCCTGCATTGGAGGAATAGCCAGTCGTAGGTGTACCTCCGAATAATGCCCCGACAAAGCACCCCAAGCCTTCACCGACGGCACCGCGATTCAGTCGCTCCTCCGTCAATTCACTGTTCGTTACCGTAGAGACGACGAACCAAGTCCCTGTTGTTTCAATCATGATAATCATATAAACAAAAAGCATCGTCAAAACAGCACTGAGATCAAATACAGGAGCCCCATATGGAAACAGCTTCGGCATGGACAGCCATGGTGCTTGTCCAACCGGACTAAAATCTACCGTTCCAAAAAAAGCAGCGGTTATCGTTCCCACGAAAATCGCAATCAGGACAGATACAAGTCTAAAAAACGCCCCCGCAACCTTTGCTCTTGTGCCAAGCAGCATACAGATGACAAGCACACCAGCAGAAACGGCCGCAATCAAAATGTTGGTCCAAATATTTCCCGGGGAGTGATAAATGTTTCCCATCCCTGTTGGCATCAAAGCAATGCCTACGATAATGATCACCGTCCCGCCGACGAGCGGTGGAATAAATTTGCGCACCGCTTTGGCAAACCACTTCAATGGATAACCCATCAGGGCTACAAACAGCGCTCCAGGAATCATGCTACCAATCATCGCACCCATCCCCAGCTTACTGCCGATCGCAGCCAGCGCACCGATGGGCACATAGGAAGGGCCTTGCACGACAGGCAAACGCAATCCAAATCCAGTCTGGATCAACGTCCCGATACCCGTCGCAAGAAAACACATTTGAATAAAGAAAGAAGTGCTTGAAGCGTCCATGGTCAGCAGCCCAGCAATAATAATAGGGGCAATGTACAAGTCCATAGCTAACACATGCTGCAAACCAAGTAAAAACGCCTTGCCCACACTGATTTTGTCATCGACGCCCACAACAAGCTGATTGCTTTCTCGATGTTGTTCCACTTTCAAAAGGCCTCCCTAGTGGTATTTTAGCTAATCACGAACGATATAAGTGGGATTATACCGGATAAATCCGTTTTTAGGCAACTATTCACGTAATAAATAGGTATTATCGCTTTATAATGTTCGTGTTTTCTGTTGACTCCCCTTCGACTCTCCCGCTACAATGGGTGAATAACCGAAGTATCGACAAAGGGAGTGTCTCATCAATGATCGTGCAAGATACCGTGCTGCGTAATGAGTGGATCGTCGCCTGTCGTTCGGCGGATGTGCAAGACCGCCCGATCCAGGTCACCATTATGGGCGAGCGGGTCGTCCTCTTCCGCAACGAAGAAGGAATCCATGCGTTTAAAGACCTCTGTATTCACAGAGGCGCTGCCCTGTCTCTGGGCTGCGTCCGAGAAGGAAAGCTGGTCTGTCCGTATCACGGATGGGAATATGAAGCATCCGGCGCCTGTGTAAAAATCCCTCAGCTACCTGCCGAGCAAGCCATTCCCGGCAAGGCTCGCGCTATTTTATACGGCTGTGCAGAGCGTTATGGATTCGTGTGGGTGAATCTCAACAACCAATCTCCTGAGTTTTTTGCCCTGCCGGAATTTGAGGATGAACGTTTTCGAAATGTCATTTGGGGGCCACAAACCGTGATGGCCAAGCCTCCACGCGTCGTAGAGAACTTTTTGGATGTAGGCCACCTGGCTGTCGTTCACGAGGGTTATTTAGGTGTCGAAACGCATATGGAAATCGGGGATTACCGCGTTCACCGCGACGAGAACGGTGTCATTCGCACGGATGAGATCAAGATTTTTCAGCCTGACCCGGACGGTACTGGTCAAGCGAAGCACGTCTATTACACGTACGAAATCCTCCGCCCCCTCACGGTAAAATTCACGAAACGCGATGCGGAAAACGGCAATCTGATGTCCATTTTGCTTACTGTGATGCCGCAGGATGAAGCGCGAAGCGTAGCTTATGGCGTACTGTCTTTTAATTATGAAACGAACCTTTCCGATGAGGAAATCATTAGCTTCCAAAACCTCATCTTCGCTCAAGATAAACCGATCGTGGAAAATCAAAAGCCTGAGGACCTGCCACTCGATCTGCAAGTAGAGCTGTCCTTAAAATGCGACCGCGCGAGCATCGCTTACCGTCAATACTTAACGGAGATGGGTGTTACATTCGGTACGGCATAAGCTTCTTAACGAAAATAAAAGGACCTGCCACCCCCGTGATTGCACACGTAGGTTGACAGGTCCTCTTGTACTTTCCCGTACCGCTTTTATAAAAGTGGAGACAACAGCCGCGTCAACGATTCTAGCAAGCGCAAACGCAGTGGTCGGTTCACATACTCTCTCAGTGTCATCTCCCGGCAATCAGCCAGATCGGAGACAAACAGTTCCTCCAGCTCCTCTGCCATCTTCGAGTCGTACATAAACGCATTCGTCTCGAAATTCAGCTTGAAGCTACGAATATCAACATTGGCTGTTCCCACAGACGACAACTGGGTATCCACCACGATTGTTTTGGCGTGCATGAAGCCTTTCTCGTAGAGGTAACAGCGCACACCGCTCTTTAACAAATCACCGAGATAAGAGTGAGTCGCCCAGAATACCAACAAATGATCTGGCTTTCCCGGGACCATCACCCGTACATCTACCCCAGACATTGCCGCCATCTTCAGTGCGGTTAGTACACCTTCATCAGGAACGAAATACGGCGTCTGCAAGTAAATCTTCTTCCGTGCCTTGTAAATCATCTTCAAAAAAGCATGCTTAATTTGCTCTTTTTCCGAGTTTGGCCCACTCGATACGATCTGAACCCCAATCGTGCCCTCGGCCTCATGAAGCTCCGGAAAATATGCGAATGACTCATGCATTCTTTTCGGGGCAGACAAATTCCAGTCCAGGAAAAAGCGTGCTTGCAGCATATACACCGCTCTTCCCTCTATCAGCAAATGGGTGTCACGCCAATACCCCAGCTTCTTGTCCTTACCCAAGTATTCATCCCCGATGTTGAAGCCTCCGATATAGCCAACCTTGCCATCAATAATCGTCAGCTTGCGATGATTCCTGAAGTTGACCCGAAAATTAAGGAACGGAATCTTCGCCGGGAAAAAGGAGGCGACTTCACCCCCTGCTTCTACCAGTGGGCGTAGGAAACGGGATGAGATACCAGAGGAGCCTACCGCATCATAGAGCAATCGAACCTCGACGCCCTCCTTAGCCTTCTTCGTCAGCAGTTGAATGAGCTGTTTCCCTAAATCATCGTCATTCAAAATATAGTAGAGCAAATGTATATGCTCGCGTGCTTCCTCCATCTGTTTGAACATAAGGTTGAACAGACTATGGCCTTCCTTAAAAACCTGAATGGTATTATCCTGCGTATAGTACGCTCCATCACTTACCACGTTCATGAAAATCATGTCGCGGTGTCTCTCCATCTCAGGGTCGTTCACCTGTAGTTCACCTTGGGCAAGCAACTGCTTTTGTCTATCGACCGCAGCTCGAAAATGAGAAAATTCTCCTTCCTTGAGCCGATACAGCTTTTTCTTGCTTAGCTTATGTCCAAAAATCAAGTAAACGATAAACCCGATACCCGGCAAAAACAGCAAAACCATCAGCCAGGCCCAGGTCGCCGCAATGTTTCGCCTCTCCATGAAAATAAGAACAGCAGCCAAGATCAGGTTACCTATTGTTATAATCGCAAATACTTTTTCAGACATTGCCATCACACCACATCCACCTCTAGGATTTCCCCCATATTACACCATTACCTATCGGGATTCATCCTTCCTATCCATCTAGTTTGTCCTATGTTGCCAATAGTTTTCCACTCTTCATGATACATTTGTCGTCCAAATACACATCCGGCTCTTTGACAACCAGATCAATATGCACCCCTGCGACAATCGTCCCGCCAAACGTGTTGTTGCTACCAAAGGCTACGTGAATCGTTCCGTACACCTTCTCGTCCTCTAACACAACTCCCGTGATACGCGCCTTATCATTCGTTCCGATTCCGAATTCACCCAGCATCCGCCCATCTTGGTCCCCCAGCATTTGCAGGAGGCGTTCAGCCGCCGTTCCTTCTGCCTTTGTGATCCGACCCTCTTGGACCGTCAGCAGCAGGGGTGAATCGATTTTTCCGATACCGGCGATGGAGCCATCGACGAGGATTTGTCCCTCTGCGGTCCCTTCCAATGGGGCGATATACGCTTCCCCGGAAGGCAAGTTGCCCGATTCACCAGGATTGACGTACATACCTGTACTCGGCACCCCATTGCGATCTGCGATGGAAAACGTCAGGGACTTACCCGCTTTTTCGATTCGCACGGTACTTGCCCGCGTCAGCATTTCGGTCACGCGCTCGGTGAGTGCCTTTACTTGTGTATAGTCAGCGGAAATTGCTCCCGCTAGGAACATATCTTCCGTAATAGCTGGCATGGTAGCCAGTCTTGTACCATTTGCTGCTGCTTCTTTTCGTGCTTTTGTATGCGTCAAAGAGTGCTGCGTCACACATACCACCACATCTGCGCTCTTCATCGCCGCTGCAACAGCCGCAGGAGGTTCTTGACCGGACTTTTCCCGTTCCTTCATGACCATCAGCATTGCTTCTGCCCCGAGCTGTTTCCCTGCTTCCCAAAGCGCCTCACCGATGTCCCGCTTCCGCTCGTCGGCCACCACCAAAAATGTCTCATTCGCCTGTAATGCCAAGCAATTCATCAAAATGCCTTTGCTGGATTCTATCAAGGTCACGTAAACATCATCCTTCTCATCTATCTTATGGTTAGATTATATCCACTTTTTTCTTGCAAACTCTTCTGTCTTCGCTAGATTGGATCGTTAGTCCTGCCCTTATTATGTTTATCGGAATCTTCTTGCTTTTACTGTTAAATTTAGTATGATTAGAATACAAATGAAAACGCTTAAGACAATGAGGTCTTCTACCTGCGCTTTATCAATAGGCGTGGGGAAGGCCTTTTTCTTTTGAAAAAATGATAACGTTTTCATTTGGGGGATCAAGAAAAAGAAAAAGGGGATGACAACCATGTCACACAGAAAAGCACAACCCAAAACGTGGTGGCTAACCATGCTGATGATCGTCGCTCTGCTCGCGATGCAGATGCCAGCCTTGGCCAAGGACACCAACGTGCAGATGCTCGACAAGGGGAAATGGGCACCTGCGACTTATCAAGCTGTCCATGAATTGATTGAGAAACACGGCATCAAGAGTGCCTCCTACAATGCCAAAAAGAAGCCGTATGCCATTTTTGACTGGGACAATACGAGCATCATGCATGACACAGAGGAAGCGTTGCTTGTCTATCAGATCAACCATTTGGCTTACAAGCTCACACCAGAAGAATTCGGGAAGGTCATCCGCACGAATGTACCAGAAGGACCGTTTTCCGATTCGTATAAAAATGTCGATGGCAAGCCTGTCACACTCGATGCCATCGCGACTGATCTCGTAGCCGACTACACGTACTTATATCAAAATTATCAAGGTCTTAAAGGAACAAAATCACTGGAAGAAGTAACAGCAACAGAGCAATTCGCAGATTTCAAAGCCAAGCTGTTTTTCTTGTATGAAGCGATCAATGATACGCACAGCACCTCAATTGGCTATCCGTGGATCCTCTACCTCTTCACGAACATGACCGTAGAAGAAGTACAACAATTAGCGGAAGCATCCAATGATCACAGCCTGGGCATGGCGATTGAAAAAGTAACCTGGACGAGTCCGAAATCGTTGGCAGGCAAAGCAGGCGTAGTGAAAGCCTCTCATACAACTGGTCTGCGCCTCACCTCAGAAGTCGCAAACCTGATGAACACGCTGCGTGCCAATGGCATCGACGTGTATGTTGTGAGTGCCTCCTTGGAGGATGTCGTTCGTGTCTTTGCCACTCTTCCGAAATATGGCTACAATCTCCCAGCGGAGAACATCATCGGCATGCGTCTGAAAACAGAAAACGGACTGATCACGAATGTGTACCAGCCTAACTACCCGATCACGGTAGGCCATGGCAAGACGGAAGTGATCCAGGATGTATTGGTGAAAAAGTATGGTCATGGTCCTATCTTCATCGCTGGCGATAGCAACGGTGATTTCGAGATGATGACAGAGCTGGATAGCGTGCAGCTCGCGCTCGTCGTGAACCGCGTCAAGGGCGGCAAAATTGGGCAGCAAATTACCAAAGGTGCCGAACAGATGGGCAAAGCAAAACCTACGGTTGTCCTGCAAGGACGTGACGAGAACACAGGCATGTGGATTCCGAATGAAGCAACGATCCGACTCGGGCAGAAGGAGCCACAGTTGGTCGCGAAATAAACATGAAAAACCGCCCTTTGTACGGGGCGGTTTTCTTCTTTATGGATTGGTAACTGGAATTCTCCACTCTAGTGGATATTTTTTCTGAACAGCATCTAGTCGTAGTGTGAGCTTCTCCGGGAGCTTGGTTATTTCTCCTCCTTCCCAATGACTGCTGTCCTCCAGCCGAATTTTGTACGTTGCTCGCTCGCGTCCTGACGGATCAACGGGTCCCCCGGATTGATGACCCATATTAGCCTGGTAGGTTGTCCCTTGCCCATCTTGAAGTACCCACCAAGACAAATAAATATCCGAAATATCTTTGGATAGTACCTCTACCTCCATTACCATTTGCTGCTTTTCCGAAGCCCTATCTTTTTCCAGCTTGATGCCTTTCACTGTGAAGATATCTTCTCCCACTTGTTTGATTACGGGCTTCTTGTTCAACTCATCGGGACGAAAGGTGACACTCATATCGTACGGTATTGCCTTGTGAAAGCTGTTTATGACAAGCGTCGCTGCTTTGCCTTTTGGTAACGGATCGTCGTCCATGATCCACCGGAAATGCCCATAGCGATCAATGGAATAAGAATTATTTATGATTCTTTCCTTCCCCTTGCTGCCATCTGCCTCCTCGTAGTAATATCCCAGCCTATATTGCTGATACGGAAGAAATGGAGCATAATCAGGGTTCGTCGTCTTTCCAGTTAACTTTATCGCTTCTTGTTCCAATTGTTTTTTGGCCGCCTCTGTCCATTGTGTTTCCAACTCAATTCGGGTGGTCGTTGGCGTGTTGATGATCTGATGTAAGGTCATCTTCAATCCATGCCTCGTCACCCGCGTCTGATTAACAGGCAGCACAGTCGTTGCGGCCGTTGTTTTTGCCATCGTGATCGGCACTTGCAGCTTCCAGTTTCCTTTTCTATCACCGATTTCATCAAAATGTATCGACAACGTCTTCGGAAGGGGCTCTTGTTCTTTTTCCCCGAGGATAAACCGGACGAATCCCACATTTTCTTCAAAGGTAGTTCCCCACTTGTCAGTCATGACCTCCCCTTTGGCATCCAGCAATTCAACTGCATTGGATTCTGCGTTTGTCGCTGACGGATATGTAGGGAGCGACGGCTTGCCATCCGACTGCTTAATCATTAAAGCAACCTTTACCTGCGCCGGATCAGCAATGATTTCCTTTACCTCCAAGGTAATCCCCTGATCGGTAACAGAAAGATTCGATGTTTCGGAGAAGCCTTGTCTCGCCGCCTGTTGCACTCCTTCGTCAAACCCGTCTTGAGCAAAGATCGATTTGACATAGGCCGCAAATGTTGGGGACACCTGTATGCTTGTGAGCAGAGCGACTACGACTGCGGAAGCGATGCCGATGGAAGCCCATCTTTTGCTACGGTAAAATGGACGCCTTCTCACTTGCAGTCCGTCATTCTTGCTTGGCATTTGAAAACTCGGTATCTCGACAGCTTCCGCTACTTTCCTAAGCGTCTCTTGGATTTGCCGCTCCTCGTTAGTCATGAGTCATTGCCCCTTCCCGCAAAAAATCAGATGGAATGCATTCCTTGTCCAATTGCTGCGCAATCAGCTTCCTCGCCTTATGCATACGCGATTTAACCGTCCCCTCAAAGGAGCCCGTAATTTTGGCGATCTCCGACACACTGAAGCCCTCATAATAGTAAAGAATAATAACCGCGCGATGCTCCGCCTTCATGCTGCGAATCGCCTGCCATATTTGCCGCTGCTCCTCCAGCTTGATCACGTTGTCCAGCGGCGTCATCGCTTCTTCTGGAATCATCTCCTCATACTCCACTACAGGCTTCTGCTTGCGTACCAGATTCAGAGCCCGAAACGTAATGATCCGGTATAGCCAATTACGAAAGGCCACTCCCCGTTTTGGATCGAGTCGGTCTATGTGCTGATACGCTTCGATGAGCCCTTCCTGAACGGCGTCCTGCGCCAGATGCTTGTCATGAATGATCAAATACGCTGTCCGGTATGCCATCGCCAGATAAGGCTTGACCAATTGTTCAAAAGCTTCCGGCTCGTCCTTTTGGCATTTGGCAATCAACTCCCACTCGTCCACAGCGTTTCCTCCCTTCGTTTTTGCTCTACTGTATATTCACGAGAACGAGGAGTTTGGTTCACGTTACATAGGTGAAAAATATTGAACATAGAAAAACCCGTCCTCTGAACAGAAACGGGTGAATACTCTGTGTAAGGAACTAAAATAAGAAATACAAAATCAATGCGACCACATACAATTTCCATACTTTTATTTTGAACTTGATACAAAACTTTTCCAATACGCCCGATAAGTATTCACAACATTTAAGTAATAGCCAAAAAACTCCCATACCAATGACTATGGCGAAATCGAGCGAGCTGAGTCTGCTCTCGATGAAGTTATACACTTTCGTGATATAAAGGAAAAGCACAAAGACAAGGAATGAATAGTATTGCATTGAAAAAACCTCCCCCATGTAATTACAGTTATCTTCTCTTCCTGTCCACTTCGTAATGATCTTGTGGTTGAGATAGACCTTGGGGAGCTATTTGGGAGAAGAAGCAATGAGTTGTTCAACTTCGTTTCTAAGCTCAGAGATATCTTCCCCTGAATAATTTTCTTGCAGGAAAAAAAGATTATTATGTTTATTACCATGTTCTATTACTTCCAATGAAACTTGGGATACAAGTGTGTTCTCGTCATTAATCTTTATTTTTCCTTGAACTGACCCTACTATGTTATAAACGTCATCTTTATCTTCTGTTAAGAAAACAAAATATTTATTTCCTTCTTTCATAGGAATACTTCCTTCAATCCCTACCGATGTTATTCTGGGTTCACCAAGATCATCATTCACTAATTTAGATCCTGACTTTCCTGCGAAATATTTGGCCGTCTCTCTTTCATCGAATTCCCCTCCAGTTTCCAGTACAGATACTGTATCATCTATCTCTACATCACCTTTATAGACTTTCGTTAATCTTAATTCAGAGACTGTATATACATCTAGTCTTTCATAATTAGGGTTATTTTCTTGAGAAATAACTTCAGCTTCGGCTATGATATCTGCATTTTCAGCTAGATCCTCCACGGTAGTGAATGTTTCGGTAAACATTGCTTCACCAGAAACGATTCTATAATCTGAATCACTGGAATAAAGGAAATTCTGTTTTTTCAAGTCACCTATATAGTAAACAGCAAGTCCTGCAATTGTTATAAAACCAATAGTAGCTAGTGCTCTTTTTTTTGTGGATTTTAAATTCTTAATGCTAATCATTAGTATTCTCCTTCCTACAAAATGATAGATAGAATAGTTCGATATGAACCGAACCTTTTTCCGCTAAAGAGGCAATATAGTGTGTAAGCTGCTTATTCAGAGAACAAATAGAACAATCGTATTCACATTATTTACAACAAAAAAGGAGCGAAGTAATTATGAAAAAACGATTAATTGGTGGAATGGTTGCTACTGCGATTTTGATTCCAGCTGCAGCATTTGCGGCTTCTGCCGTGATTGACATGCCTACTAGAACACCGATGACTACTGAACAAGTCAAGGTGGATGAGGTTGGCAAATCAACGCTTGAGAAGCTGTATCTCGCATTTCCTGAAACAAAATCGTTTGAGATTATCAATGCAAGCAACGTTCAAGGTGATGTATCCAAAGGGGAAAATGTAATCAACGTGAACCAAACAAGCATCGTACTACAGGAAAAAGGAGGAACCGGCAAGAAGATTACCCTCCATACAAACGGTAGTACGGGTGAGATTGAACACGTGATTCAAGAGAATTGGGAGCCTAAGGAGAAGTCACTCATTACTTTAACCGATCAGGAAATCAAGGCGAAGGTGAATGATCTTATTAATAAAATGTATGGCAACGTCGAAACGTACGAGGTTGCTATAGAGCAAATGGAGAATCCAAATCAAAAAACATGGATGTTGAATTACACCAATGAGATGTTCGATAAACCGGTCTTCCAGGTTTTTGTTCAGGACAATACCATTAGTCTTACTAAGATCGTAGGTATTCCTACAGCTTCTGATACACCTTCAAACATTAAAGTAGAAGGTCTATTCTCTTTAATGGTAAGCCTGATTATACCGCTGATGCCTTTTTAAACGATGAAAAACTGTTTGCTTTACTAAAAATGAGCGCGACAGAATTAAAGCAAGAATTAGCAAAAGGTAAAACTGTTGTGGAGATTGCAGCATCTAAAAATGTCTCGAAACAACAAGTGATTGATGTGATTGCAGAAACACAGGCTAGAGGACAACTTCAAGGTGATGGAGGACCGATCACCGAGCATTCACTGAAACAAATGATGAAAGCAATTGAACCAAAATTATTGCCAATCATTGAACACAAAACGGAAACGAAATGGTAGAAAAATAGAGTCAACTGGGTTACACAAGTAAAAGAGAAGAGGCGGGAGAACCGTCTCTTTTTTTATGGACTAATTTTTCAGACAGGTCGGTAACGCCATTTTTCCGAACATTCCAGTCAAATGTCAAAAGGTAGACTTTATGACAAACAAGAAATTCGACTGCGATTTTTTGGAATGATCAGGGTTAAATTGCTGATCCCTGGCCAAATCAAACCTTATTCCCCTTAATTTTTACAGCTGTTTGATTCCAAAATGATGTCGTAGATACAAAACGATTATAACCATCCTATCAAGGTTCGTATTCTACGGAAAACATTGGGACGTTCATCATAAAAACAGGCGCGATTTCTCGCGTCTGTGGCTATTCTTCGTAAGGTGGAATCCAGAATTCCTTCCCCTCATGCTCGATGAGCTTATCCAGCCATTCTGTAAATGTCAGGTCAATGTCAATCGGGTTGTCGGGGTCCATTGATTCAATCCATGTGAGGTAGCCGTTTCCGCTGTCTATTCTGTCTTGATCCACGCATATACAGCCTAAAGAGTGACTGCTCCATGCGATAGGATAGTAAGGGTGATCTATGCTGTATCCTTTCCAATACTGAATGACGAGTTGGGGGCTCAATATACTGCAACCACCGCCCTGTCTCAAAGTTCGAAATAAGACGGCACTATCGAACTCATGCAAAAATTTTACATAGTCTTCAGGAAGATCAAACGATTTCAGATTCGCCTCTATACTGGTATAAGGATCGTTTGCTTTGTAAAAAATGGAGTCATGTTTTTCATTTATTATTTGCAAGTTCCCATCCCTATCTGTTCGACTTCCTCGGATCATACCGATACTGCCGTCAAACGAATTCCTCATGACTACACACCCTTTCAATAAAAGCATGGACTGCCACCTAGATGACAGTCTGTTTTTACGTTTATTTTCGGTAGTGAGGGACATTATCGTAGTCTGGCTCATTGGACTCGAAGGGTAACATACTTTACTGAACTTTCTTTTGAATCAAACGTAAACCTTAATAGGTTTCCATTATTTTCATATTCCAATATAAACGTATTATCTCCTGAGTCATCCATAAACTCTCTGGAAGGCTCCCCTAATGTTTTTTTGATTTCCTCAGGTTTTCCAGTCATTCCAACAGTCTTTGGTTCGGCATTCATTAGGACGACTTTACTACTATCCTTTACTTCATCAATTGAATTAGCATAGTCTTCGAATTGTAAATTAAAACCATCATAATATACTTTGAATCCATACTCAGAATTTCCACTCTTGATGGGGGTTCCGATTTTATCTAGAACCTCTTTCTTTGTTGCTCCAATGCCAATTAATACACCTTCTAATTGCCCGTTTTTTACTTTCTCCAAAGTGTCCGATTGAGCAGAAATAACAGAAATATCTTCAGTTTTTTCAGAAACATTGGAGCAGCCAAGTAAGGTTATTGAGCTAAGAACTACAACGAGTAAAGTATTACGACATATTTTAGGCAGATCAGCCACACTCCTCATAAATTGATTGGTCAGTGGTAGGAGTAGATCGTAGGCTAGTGATTTAATTGGTAATTATATAACCGCACTTTAATATGGATGCCGCAAGAAAAACGAAAATGTGGGTTTACTAGGTTAAGGAATGCTAGACACAAAAAATAGCCGGTTATGCTGCTAATGTTAACCGGCTATCTGGAAGCAATTTCGAAATTATTCTTCCTTTTGGTAATCCCATGTTCCATTGTTTTGATTATATTTGAGTTTGAATACCAGAACCTCTCCATCTTCTCTGTTAAACGAGAAGGAGCCTTCTTTTAACTCTTCATCCAGAAGAATAACCGGAATGGTATCCCCTACTTCGGCATATTTCTGCATAATTTTGTCATGTACTTGAATGAATGCACCCCCTATATCCTCAGTATATTTATTATCCATTTTTTCTATAAGTGTCCCTCTGTCGATAAAATCAGTGTAAATCCATTCCTTTCCATTTTCGTCTGTCAAAGTATTCATTCTTTCTATATCTTTAGGTTTTGCTTCGATTCCCAATGCATGAAGGGTTTTCTGGTGATTCGATATTTCATATTGTTCTATATCTTCACTTGCGTATAGATTGCTACCAGCGAAAACAGCACCAGCGAAAACAAGACCGAAAATAAATACACTTCTTTTCTTCATACTATCTTACCTCCTACACATTTTTAATTTTGATACTCTGCCTTGGAAGTTCTTTCTGTTACATCGCCTATCTTATTGTAAGCGTAATGGGAGGAGGTAATTTTTGCCTTCATCAATGCTGTAACGTTAGCCGTGTAATCGATAGATGCATAAGATGTGCCATTATCGTAGTCTTTTTTCTTGAGATTTCCATTCACGTAAAAATAAGAATAGACTCTTACTTTAGCGAGGTCTCTTCCTTCTCCGTCAGTATAAGCCCATAAATAAGCAGAAGTATCGGTCACATCATGAATATTGGATTTATACATAGCGATGTCGAAATCCTGCCCATCACTTAATGGACCCATACTGTTTTCTTCCGCTGCAAGACCAATTGAAGTCGATAAAGCTAAAGCAAAAAGGGCTGTAGAAAGAGCGGTAATAAGCGAGATTACCACATAGTAATAATATACCAATTTTTCATATATTGGGAATATATAAAATTTGTAGATTCCCTCCTGTAACAAAAACACCTTATAATCTATCTTTTTTCATCATTTTTGATTGAATAACCAGAATGTACTGATCCAATTGCTGGCTTAATGCCACGACGTCATCATCCAAAAAATCATTCTTCTCTAAATACAATTGCACCAGTTGTCCGCGCAATTCTTCCACAATGTTTTTCAAATGATCAATATCGTGATAGGTTACTCCTTCTCGATCTAGAGGTAGCGTGATACATTTACTTATAGGAGCTGTAACTGCTCCTCCTGCGGGCGTTCCTTTAACCTGGCGAAGGGGTGGAACGCCCTTTTTAAATGCAATTGCTGCTATAAGTCTCACCCTACTTCCTTTACCACCGGATTATTCACTTGCTTTCAGTGGCACCTGCGGCTCCTTTTTTAGAGATGTTCTTAGATTTCTATTGCTTCATGGAAGATTGCCTCCCCTCCTTATTTTGTGATTTATTACATAATTAACCATAAGTTGTTATGCAGATTTTTACCGACTGCAAAAAATGGAATAAAAAAACATCCTGATAGAGGATGTTTCATCAATCTACGATATATTTACTATGACCTAAAAGGATGCTAGCCACCTAACTAGTTTTGGTTATCTATCCGCTTATTCAAATTCCCTAACCATCCAAACAGGGCTATGTATGTAAGAGCCTCGTCATGTCGATTTAACAAATCCGCTAGAGAAAGACAATATATCGTTTCTTCAATTCCTCTCTCTATCCGCCCTTTTCCAAACTCATAAATAGCCATCTGATATCGAAACCGAAGATGTCGATCCAATCCAATTGCTTCTGTAAATTGATCGAAACTAGCAATGTGGGAGACAAAACGCTCTAAAATCTCATCCACGCAAAAATGGTAGGTGTTAGCGGATCTCATAATGGCATTTAAACCAGCAAGAACTTCATTGGTGGGAAGGCTCTCGAGATAGTCTGCATACTCTTCAATGATGCTTGTATTGCCAGACAACACCTCTAATGTGTAGGAGTTCGCCTTTGCCCATACTTTGAATCTTTCTACCTCTTTACGTCCGTCTTCATCAAGTAATTCAAACCATCCTAAATCAGCGTAAACTTGCACATACTGCTTCGCCTCTTCATACAGTCCTTGCATTTCCAGTGCTGCGCCTTTATATAAATGTCCCATTCCGTAATAATAGACAAGATGGCGCTCTGTTTTCAGGGGTTCCCCTTTTTTGTTTCTTTTCAACCTGTCCAATTCATACATGTGAACAGTTTCTGCAAGAAGCCGTAACTCGTCACCGTACTCCCCTGATTTGTTCCACTTTTGCATAGCAAAACAAACCCGTGCTAATTGGAATAAAGCATCGAGTTGGTAGTTCTCTGGAAGCCTATTGCGATACGGAGAAAACCGAATTACATTCTCCCAATTTTCTTCTGTATTTGTCCCAAGTACAACTCGAAATAACCGATACTGACTCATCACAAAGTGGTCAGAATAGCTATCTTTCTCATTCTCAATCACATATTCATAAAAGGGCACTGACTCTTTCAGTTGCCCTTTCTCATATAGCTGCTCTGCAAGTGCAAACAGAATCAAGATGTTTTTCGGATTCTCCATCATTTGGGGGACAGTAGCTTCTATGCAATCTTTTCGCCCAACCTCAACACATCTAATCAAGTATGGTATTAATCGGGGGCGCGATATTCTCCCCTCTGATATACATTCTTCCGGGTATAATTCATACAACCAACCCGGATCGTAATCAAACACATTGGCTAGCGCGTCTAGCTGACCAATGGTGATAGCACGCGGCGGATTTCCATTGAGAATCTCGCTCAAACTCCCGGGGTTAATGCCCGTTAATTCACCCAGTTTGCTTAATGTATAACCGTGCTTTCTCCGGCAATTTTCAATTTCTGACCGCAGTGACTGATACAATGTCCCTTGCAGCCCCACCATAAAGGTTCATCCCTTCGTGATTTTACTTTATTTTACGATTCTTTTTTTTTTGAAATACACTACTTAACATTCCTAGCATTTCGTCATCCAGTTCATAACTTTTTGACCTAGGAGTCAGCGAATACCCAGATAATGGGTTGATGGAAGGGTTTTGGGGGCCTAGCGGTGTAAGAAGGACTAACCTAATCCTTACTTTTCCGTTTTCAATCTGTTTTGAGCAATGACAATATATTTATCCAATTGTTCGCTTACAGCCAAAACCTTATCATGTGAGAGACCGTACTTCCCTGCCAATTCTATCATTTCCAGTCGTAGCTGTTCGATTCTATTATCCAACTCAAAATGGCAACTAATTTCCTTTACCATGCCCCGGATTGTACACCTACTATTAGGGGCTGATGCTACTCCTCTTTTGGGGGAGTTTCCTGGGTACAATGAAAGGTCCCTATCTAAAACATTTGCGATAGCAGTAATATCCAACGCCCCCTCTCTTTTACAATTTATTACATATAATTACTATACAAGGATGTGCAGAAATTCACCGATTAAGAAAAATTGAATAGAAAAAAAACATCCCTCCGATGGGATGTTTTTTGGGGTACGATCTATTCAACCACCTATTCCATGACCATAATTAGCGACTGCTACATCGTTTCCTATCTTTGCTGGTTCACTTACAACATTGACACCCAAACCCAAAATGAGAGCAAGTGAAAGTAAAATCCCCTTCATCACTATACAGCTCCTTTCGTAAGGATAGTTTGATACTTGCCTTTCTGTTGATCAGACGCATATTGCAGATGCGTCCAAAACAGCGCTGTACATTTTTTGAAGTTATCGTAATCTTTCATGGTATCAGACAAGCTAAGGCATCGAAGTGTTTCATTAAGCCCCTCTGCATACTTCCCTCTTTTAAACAAGTAAATCGCCATTTCATTCCGAAACTGAATATGTTCGCTCATGCCGATAGCGTCCTGACGATCCTCAAAACGATCAATATGTTCTGCAAACTGCTCAAATGTCGAATCGATCGAAAAACCGTATTGATTAGCTGCACTGACGATCGTTACTAAACCTGAAAGGACCTCTTTCGGATGATCGAAAAGGAAATGAATATAATCTGGGATGACATCACTATTCCCCATAAGGATGTTCAGCGTATACAAATTAGCTGTCGCCCATGATCGAAATTTCTGCACTTCGATTTGACCAATTTCGTCCAGGAGTTCAAACCAGTTTAAATCAGCGTATCCATCAACATATCGCTTCGCTTCTTCGTACATCTCCTGTTTCTCTAATGCTATACTTTTAATGAGAAATGCTTGTCCATAGTACACAACCAAATGACGTTCAGTTGAAAGCATTTCACTGGCCTTGTTGCTTCTTCGTCTACGCAACTCATCCTCATAGATAATAGTAGCCAATTCCCTTAATTCGTCGGCATATTTATCCATTTCTCTCCATTTGTGGATAGTATAACAAACATTTGCTAATTGTAGTAGTGCATCTAACTGGTTATTTTCCGGTAGGCGCCTTCGATACGGATCAAATCGAATGACAGCCTTCCAATTTTCTTCAGAATTCGTACCTTGCACTACTACTCGAAAAAGTCTGTACTGACTCATCACAAATTGGTTAGAGTAACTATCTTTTTCGTTTTCAATCACGTATTCATAGAAAGGTACTGACTGTTTCTGTTTCCCTTCCTCATATAGCTGCTCTGCTACGACAAATAGGATCGAGATATTCTTCGGATTCTCCAACAATTTAGGAACAACCTCGTCTATACAATCCTGTCGCCCAACCTCTGCACATCGAATCAAATATGGAATCAACCGAGGGCGCGATATTCTCCCCTCTGATATACATTCTTCCGTATACAATTCGTACAACCAACCCGGTTCGCGACCAAATACCGCAGCAAGCGCATCTAATTGACCAATGGTCATAGCCCGCGGTGGATTTCCGTTCAGAATCTCGCTTAAACTCCCATGGTTGATGCCCGTTAGTTCACCTAATTTACTCAAGGTATAGCCGCACTCTCTACGGTGTCTTTCAATCTCTGACCGCAGCGACCAGTGCAATGTCCCTTGCAGCCCCCCCATAAAGAATCATCTCCTAATTTTTTCCTTTATTTTACAATAAAATATATTTTTATGGAAGATTTTTCTTTACATTTCTTCATATTTTATTAAACTAGTTCGTCACTTTTCGCACAATTCCTCCAATGTCTTACAGGTGTTTGCACGTCGTGACAATTACACCCAACTATGGAGGAATACAGCCGCGTAGGAAGAAGTGGATTTCCAGTCCTAGCGCCTCTGGAGCCCTACCCAGCTTCGAAATAAATAGCGGGGGTTTTCAGCTTCAACCTCTGCAAATACATCCTCGAAACTCTACTTTTGAAGCGCTCCCGCTATTTATTTCGGAGCGAACAGTACCCGCCCTCAGCAGGGCGTAGGCCGAAGCGTAGACTGGAAATCCACTTCTTCCCTCCACTACGGCTACTCAATCCACATTGTAAAAAAAGCTCCGCCAAAACATCTGGCGAAGCTTTCATTTTAAATCCGTGCCTTATGGCATAGCTACTTTCATAACAGCACGAACGGAATCTGCGGATTTATCCAATGCTACTTTCTCAGCAGCAGTCAGATCCAGCTCGATGACTTGCTCGATACCGTTTCTACCCAAAAGTGTTGGTACACCCAGGTAGATATCGTTGTAGCCATACTCGCCTTGGAGCAAAGCGATAGATGGCAAGATACGCTTCTGGTCTTTCAAGATCGCTTCTGCCATTTCTACCAGAGCTGCCGCAGGTGCATAGTAAGCAGAACCGTTACCCAAGAGAGCTACGATCTCGCCGCCGCCTTTGCGTGTACGCTCTACGATAGCATCCAGACGATCTTGTGGGATCAATTTTTCGAGTGGGATGCCACCTGCGTAGGAGTAACGCAAGAGTGGTACCATGTCGTCACCGTGACCGCCCAATACGAAGCCGGTTACGTCATTAACGGATACATTCAGTTCCATTGCTACGAATGTACGGAAGCGAGCTGTATCCAGTACGCCGGATTGACCGATAACGCGGTGTTTCGGGAAGCCGGACGTTTTGTAGAATGTATACGTCATCGCATCTACCGGGTTGGACAGGATGAGTACGATGGAGTTTGGTGCATATGTTTTCACTTGCTCAGCAACAGAGCGCATGATGGCTGCATTCGTTGCTACCAAGTCGTCGCGGGACATACCTGGCTTGCGGGCAATCCCTGCTGTAATGATTACGATATCGGAGCCTTCGATGTCTTTGTAGTCAGAAGTACCTGTAATGCTAGCATCGAAGCCGAGAACTGGAGAAGCTTCCATCATGTCGAGTGCTTTACCCTTCGTTGGGTTTTCCAATTGAGGGATATCGACCAAAACGATGTCAGCCAGCTCTTTTTGCGCCATGATGAACGCAGTTGTCGCTCCTGTAAAACCACTACCGATGACGGCTACTTTTTTTCTACGAAATGTCATGCTGAATCCTCCTCGTCATGTTACAAGACTAGTTTCACACCACTTGCTTTTTGCTCCAGCATTTTGGAGAGAATGGTCCCAATGTGGGCACCCGCCTCAACCGGAGAAGTACCTTGACGATGAATATTCGAGATCACTGTACGCTCTGATTCTACCATACCTTTGCGTGGACGGTAGCACATGTATGCACTCATGGAATGCGCCGTAACCAATCCTGGACGCTCTCCGATCAGGAGCACCAATACTTCTGGCTCCAAAATCTCGCCGACATGATCCATGCTGGCTACGCGTCCGCCTTTGATAAAAAACGGAGTGCCGCAGGTCAGTCCATAGCTTTTCAGAGAGTCCATCAGAGATGGAAGCACGTCTTTCAGGTTTGCGTCAACCGCAGCAGCACTCAAGCCGTCTGAAACGACGATTTGTACCTGAGGCTTCTTTTGGCCGCGCTCTTGCAGCAAGCGCACGCCTTCCTCAGTGAGGACGCGCCCCATATCCGGACGCTTTAGATAGTTTTCGGTGTTGTCGTACTGTGTTTCCACTGTGAACAAGGAGTACTGATCGAGCACCGCTTGACTGACTTCACCGTATACAGCATCTACAGCCGCAGCATGGTCGCGACGCAATTCAAGCATCGTTTTGGTCAAAGGTCTCACACCTGTACGCCAAACTCCGATGCGCGCTGGCGTGCTGGACAGCAGTTCATCCAAGCCTTCCTTGTACTTCGGATTCGGTACATGTGATGTTCTCTCAGGTTCTGCTGATGAAGCAAGTTGCTCATTCACCGCTGGAGCTTGCGTTGGAGCCGTCGTCGCATTCGCTACCGGCTCTGCCTTAGATTCCGATCTCAGTTGAATCAAGCCGCCTGTCTCTGCTTTTGGTGACGGAGCTTGTTCTGTGTTCTCACCCAGCTTCTTTTGCAGCTCTGCTACTACTTTATCTACCAAGAAATCTAATTGTTGTTCCATCCGTCTTTCACCTCCTGATCTTACATGAAGATTGTCGGATCGCCTGCTTTTGCAGTCAGCCTACCGTTTTCCATGATGCCCATTTTCTCCAACCATTTTTCAAAATCAGGTGCCGGGCGCAGTCCCATCACTTCACGGAACGCGGCAATATCATGGAAGCTCGTCGATTGATAGTTGAGCATGACATCGTCTGCCATAGCTACCCCGATGACAAAGTTAACTCCTGCCGACGAGAGCAAGATACCGAGATTGTCCATATCGTTCTGATCGACCTTCATGTGGTTCGTGTAGCATACGTCACAGCCCATTGGCAAACCGTGCATTTTGCCCATGTAATGGTCTTCCAAGCCTGCGCGGATTACTTGACGGCTGTCGTACAAATACTCAGGTCCGATGAATCCAACTACCGTGTTCACGATAAACGGATTGTATTTGCGTGCCAAACCGTAGCAGCGCGCTTCCATCGTTACCTGGTCCATGCCGTGATGCGCCTCGGAAGACAGCTCAGAGCCTTGGCCTGTCTCGAAGTACCAGAAGTTCGGTCCATAGGAAGTACCCTCTTTGCGCATCAGCTCGTCTGCTTCATCCAACAGCGCTACATCAATACCAAATGCATTGTTTCCTTTTTCACTACCCGCCAAACTTTGGAAAATCAAGTCTGCTGGTGCCCCATTACGGATGGCACGCATTTGAGTAGATACGTGAGCCAATACGCAGTTTTGGGTCGGGATATCGAACTTGGTCATCACGTCTTTGGTCATGTTCAAAATGTCTTTGACGCTGTCCGCTGTATCGATAACCGGGTTGATCCCGATAACCGCATCGCCGATTCCGTAGCTCAATCCTTCGTACAGAGACGCCTTGATGCCTTGTACGTTATCGGATGGATGGTTCGGCTGTACACGAGAAGCCAATATGCCCTTTTGACCGATTGCGGTGTTGGCATGCGTCACAACTTTAATCTTGGAAGCAGCCGTAATCAAGTCCAGGTTGCTCATGAGCTTGGCAGTCGCTGCAATCATCTCACTGGACAAGCCGCGGCTGATGCGCTTTAGTTCATTATCGCCTGCTTGATGGCTCAAAATGTACTCGCGGAGTTCTGCTACACTCCAGTTTTTGATTTCACTGTAAATTTTTTCGTTGATGCCTTCTTCGATCACACGGGATACTTCGTCTTCTTCTGCTGGAACCATCGGATTGTTGCGGATATCCGCCAGCGTCAGATCAGCCAAAACTTGCTTGGCAGCTACACGTTCCCGGGAATCAGCAGCGGCGAGACCAGCCAGCTGGTCGCCTGATTTATCTTCATTAGCCTTCGCGAAAACTTCTTTCAAATCGCGAAATTGATAGGTATGTCCAAGCACAGTCGTTTTCGTGTTCATCACGTCCACCCCTTCTTACGTTACGGCCTTTCATCAAACGCGAGTGTTTTGACAACGACGGGAATAATCGTTCCCGAGATCGGCTCACCGAGATCGATGTAATCCCCGTATTCCACACGCACCTGATCGATGCAAATGATTTCCGGTGCCCCTTTGCAACGTAGCGCCAAGGCCTGCCCGAGCGCTTTCGCCATATCTGTTTCACAGATCACGACCATGGTTTGACTCTCGGGGAAGCTTGCCCGGTATTGCTCCGACAGCTCCTGGGACAGCGTCTGTAGCAAAGCGTACGAGCAGTACCCGATGCCGGAGATCGCGAGTGCGAAAGGAATCCCTGTCGTTTTTTCAAACAGACGCTCACCCAGTTGGTAGATCGAAGCCACTTCCTGTCGCAGTCGTGTGGCATCTGCCAATTGTTCCTCGGTAAGCTCCAGCTTGAGAATCGGAATATTTTTAATCGGCAACAGCTCCGGCTTGATATGCACGGTTGAACCGCTGATCTCCGTACTTTGCATCCCCGCGCCAATTACCGTTGCCCGTACCGTTTGATCCGGGTCTAGCCACTGTACCGGATACGTTCCTTTTTCGCGCTCCTGCTGGAGTACATATCCGAGCAGCGGGCCAAAATCGCCATATCGGCTCGCATCCGAAATATTTTGGACGGGAGGTCCGCTCATGAGCAGGCCTACACCGCCTGAGACAGTCAATTCAGCAACAGGGATGGAATCGCGTAAATGCGGTCCCAATACAAGCAAGCCTGATACTTGGCGCTCTTTGCCCGTCAAATAATCGAGCATGCTGCGTGCCAGCTGTTCGGCAACCTCTGTGAGCTGCGCGAATCCGATTTCCTGTCCGACTTGAATTCGCAATCCTTTTGCCGACAGCCATTGTTGAATGTTCGGCGACACGTATTGAACGACACCTTGCGGACTGAGACGGATCAGTCTTCCTCCGACGTGAAACGTAACCGTTGCAATCGCTCGACCACGTTGGAAGTAGGCTGCATTCGCTGTTCCTCCGCCAATATCGACATTGACGATCACACCTTGTATGGCTTGCGAGCGTTTTTCTGCGCCAGCGCCCTTGCCCGCCAGCACGCCTTCGAGGTCAGCACCTGCTGTCGCTACCACGAAATCCCCGGAGCGTTCAGCCAGCAGATGAACGATATGCTGTGCATTCTTTTTGCTGGCTGTTTCTCCGGTAATGATAACCGCCCCGGACTTGATTTGAGACAAGCTGATTTGTGCCTTGTCGTACTCGGCTGCAAGAATCGATCCGATTCCGTCAGCGTCGATTTCATCAAATCCGATGAGCGGTGTGGAATGTACTTCACTCGCATACAGCAATTGTCGCTCCACGATCTGATAACGCGGCAGCGAAAACGTGCTGGACATGCGACCCAATCGCAATCGGCTTACGATCATTTTGGTTGTGCTTGTTCCCACATCGATCCCGACGCTTTGGATCCATTGTTCGTCCATATGAACCTCCTTGAACCATTGGCGTGCCAGACGGGCCTTACGAAAAAACGCTTGAACAGCCGGTTCCTTGCTCCCGGTCTGATTCAAGCGCCTTTGCTCTCTTCGTATCTACTTGTCACTGCTTTTTATGATAACGTCAGTACTAGCCTTGTGCTAAAATGGCCTGCTCGCCTGACAAAATCTCTTCTGCCAGCTTCACAAGCGGCATGCGCCGTTGCATGCTTACTTGCTGCATCCATTTGTAAGCCGCATCCTCTTCCAAGGATAGGGCACTCATCAGCTTTCCTTTTGCCTTTTCCACTGCTTTGCGATCCTCGATCTTTTGCTTCAGATCATTGATATCCTTCTTCAGTGAAACGACTTTTTCCTTTTGACTAAGGGCGATTTCTACTGCGGGAATCAAGTCATCCTCCGACACCGGCTTCACCAAGTAAGCCGTCACACCCGCTTTTCTGGCATCCTGGACGAGTTCCTTTTGGCTATAAGCCGTCAAAAGAAGAATAGAACTGTCTGAAAAGGAACGAATGATACCGCTTGCCTTGATTCCATTCAAGACAGGCATTTTCACATCCATGATGATCAGATCGGGCTTGTGACGATGGGCCTGTTCGACTGCCTCTTCTCCGTTTTTCGCCTCGGCAACCACTAAATACCCTTCATTTTCGAGCATCTCGCGCAAATCCATGCGAATAATCGGCTCGTCATCAACCACCATAATCTTCGGCTGTGTCATCTTCATCCTCCTTTTGGATCGGATAGAGGATGGTAACCTCTGTTCCGTTCCCAGTGTTGCGGAAATGCATCGTGCCTTCGAGGTCTTCCCTGACCAGCGTATCGACAATTTTCAGGCCGAGATGGCCCTTTTTGTGGATTTGCTCCATGTCCTCGATGCCTACTCCGTCGTCTGTCACAGACAAACTAACGAAGTCCTCCTTGGCGACGAGTGCAATAGAGATTTTCCCTTCTTGCAGGTCATGAAAACCATGAATCATGCAATTTTGAATCAGCTCGGTGACGATCAAGGCAAACGATGTTGCTTTGTTGGACGGCAGATACACCGATTCGCCCGTCACCACGACGTGTATAGCTTGCTCAGAACGTCTCATCGAAGAGACGATTATTTTCGATATTTTGGTTAAAATCTCTTTGAAGTCAATCTGCTCCAGACCATCCTGTGCCAAGTATTCGTGAATAATGGCGATGCTGTTGATGCGATTGATGCTCTCCCGGTATACCTTTTCAATCTCGTTGGACTGCGAACGCCGCATTTGCAGGCGCAACAGACTAGAGATGGTTTGCAAATTGTTTTTGACCCGGTGGTGAATCTCTTTGATCACCGCGGATTTGATCATTAATTGCTTTTCTTTTTCCCGAATGTCCGATATGTCTCGCAGGAGAATGAATCCTCCGATGATGTCTTGTTTGCGGACGGACGAAACCGCTTTCATCATGATAAAATGCTTGCCTTTTGACAGCTCCTCCTGAATATAACCCCCGTTGCGTACAAAATTCTCCGGGGAAACTCTCCAGGAAAAAATACGTTCAATGCTCTCTCCCTTTTCCGGCCGTTCAAAGCCAATCAAGGAGAGCAGCTTGTGGGCACGGCCATTGGCGTACGTGATAACCCCACTCTGATCAAACAAAATCATGCCCTCGTGCAAAAGTGACGAAATGGGCAGATCAGGCACAGCGAACTGGATGAGTGTCTCACTTAACTGCTCCGTTGTTTCCTTGAGCATTTCGACGTTCTTTTCCTGTTCCACCTGTTTGGATATATCTTGTTCAGTTATCAAGGTCCCGATTGTTTTTCCAGCCGCATTCGTGATGGGTACGACGCTTTGTCGCATCACGACTTGCTCCTGTGAAACCCCACGTGAACCGATGACGGGCTTGCCTGTCGTCAGACAATACATAACAGCCGGCTCATTAATCGCCGTCGCCAAATGCCCTACGACCGATCCACTGTACATAGAGCGTGCCGTACTCGGTGCAGCTTGTGCGACTACCATCGCAGCGCTCCGATCTACCGTCGGACAATCGATAAACATATCCGCCTGAGACAGATCAGCAAAAATCTGGAGCTTGGAAGCCAGATCCTCCACAATCCGAATGTCCTCATCACTCAATGTCGTGGACGCTTTGCACACTTCTCGTATTGATTGCATGTGAACCTCTTTTCACCTGCTAGGAGTTGATATGACCTCATTTTCTCACAGACGCGCTACGGCGGAAAGGGGTTTAATACTGGTTAATCAAGCTTACTCGTTGACAATTTCTTGCAAATACGCTCGCAATTCTGGCACTCCCTCACTCGTGAGTGAGGAGGTCTGGAAGATTCTCGCATTGCCAAGCGATTGACGCAGGAATTGTTCTGCCCTCTCCACATTTGCATCAGGATGATCCATTTTGGTAATGACCCCGATGCACGATTGCGGGAACCCTTGTGCAAAACCAGGAGGGAAATAATTGCGCTCCCTCGTAGCATCCTGCACCATGACAATGATCTTCGCCTCAAGAGAGGTAGCCATGAGCGTGCGGTAAAACATCGGGTTTTCGCTGTACTCACCCGGAGTGTCAATCGCCCAGTCCCGATATTCGAGCGCTTGTGTCTTCCTGGCAGGCTGTTCGTCATTGAACAGCGCCCGCACCAGAGAAGACTTTCCTGCTTCGATTGCACCGATTAGCATTACACGGCCGGTCATGATTTCGTCACCAATGCCGGTGTAAACCGCAGTTTTTCGCTCAGTACCTGATTGACCGCTTCGACTGCCATTTCAACAGCAGATACATCTCCTACGACAATCAGTGAACCTGTAAAACGATCGAGAAACCCAAGCTCGACGCCAGCAGCCTTTGTCGCAATATCCGCGGCAATAATGGCTGTTTCGGTAGGCGTCAAAGTCAAAATGCCGATCGCACCGGCCTCATTGATTCCTAGCTTGGTATAGAGCATTGGGTCAGGGTTTGCGATAACATGAGCCAACGTGACCTGTTTCCCTGGTACGAATTCCTGGATGACTCGTGAACGTTCCTGTTCCATTCCTATTCCTCTCTTCCTGCGGCACCCGGCACCTCAAACGAATCCACAATGCCTACGATAATCGCATCGATCGGCACACTGGTGCCGGAGAAAAGGATTCGGGCAGGCGTCCCACGAGAGACGATAACCTGCTCCCCGATTCCCGCACCGATCCTGTCCGCTGCGATAACGGTTTGTCCGCCTTCTTCGCCACGCCAATCAATCGGCTGAACCACCATGAGCTTGAGATTTTCCATGCCTGCTTCTTTTTGCGTGGCCCAGACGCTGCCGATCACTTTTCCCAAAAACATGCGATCACCCTTTTCCTAAATAGCTGACCGTAATGCCGCGTTCTCTCATGCTGTCATAAGCAAGCGGAGAAACAATTGCACCTTTTTTCACGATCAAAGTCGTATCGCGAAGCTCAGGCTGAGATCTGATCCAATCCGCTGTCAACAGCTTCCCGGAAAAGACGGCTTCCTGCTCATCCAAAGGAGTCAATGTCGGTTGTTCTGTCTTGGTAGTAGTCTCCACTTTTTGCAGCTGAGACTTCAGCTTCGAAACTACGCGATCAGCCAGACGGCGTTGCTCTACAAACTCCACACCCAGTTCTTTCATGCCCTCAACGTGACGGTTGAACAGCTTTTCATAAGCAGGTGTCAGTGTCAATGTTTGCAGGGTACGACGGTCTGCGCGCTTGATTCCTGGCACATCGGAACCAGCGATGACGAATTTACCCGTCACCAATGCGGAAAAGACGATTTCCGCTTTGATCGTTCCTTTTAGACCAGAAGCAATTCTCGCTGCATTATCCAAATCGATTTCAGGAATCACGATACCGACATAATCTTTCGGCACTTCCAACGGGGCAGGAGCGTACTCATCTGCTGTAAGGATTCTACCTGCTCCCCCACATTCGATCTTGTGCATTCCCAACCAAGAAGAGGTTTCTCCGTCCAGGAAGAGAATGTCATGGCAGATTCCGTGGTTTTTCAGTTGGATAAAATGATCCTGATAAGCCTCATGAGCCTGGCTGTCACAAAAGACGTACAGGATACGAGGCGCATCGTTTTTCTTTTCTGTATTCATCGATTGCAAAATTTCTTTTGTAATCGACGCCACCATTTCTCTGATGTCCATCAAGCTCTACCTCCGTTAGGCGGAGTAAAATTGCCCGTTCTTGCCGATCACTTTTACCCGGTCTCCCGTTTTCAAATTAGCGGCATTACCTTCATCCGTATCAACGTGGAAATCAAGTGCGAATTGCGGATGCACACGAACGACTACATCTGGATAGATGATTGGACGATCGCTTTGCGTCGCCAGGATCAGCGTATCGCCATCCTTCACTTGATATTGCTCGGCATCTGCAGGAGACATATGAACGTGGCTCTTCGCTACGATTACGCCTTTGTCCATCACGACTGTCCCTTTTGCCGTAACGAGTACCATACCTGGTGTTCCTTCAATATCTCCAGACATACGCACAGGTGCTTGAACACCTACTGCAAAGCCGTCTGTCCGGGAAATTTCCACTTGTGTCGCGCCACGAGCTGGTCCTAAAACGCGAACCCCGTGGATGCTGCCTTTTGGTCCCACGATGGTGACTGTTTCTTGGCAAGCAAACTGGCCCGGTTGCGACAAATCACGCATTGGCGTCAATTGATGTCCGGCTCCGAAAAGCTTCTCGACATCTGCTTGCGACAAATGAATGTGACGGTTAGATACGCCCAAAGGAATTTCTCGCACTGCCTCGGCAGCTTGATTGGTGGAAGGCTGCTGGTTTTGATCAACTTGTTTCACTTGAATCCCTCTTCCTTTCAAGAAATCTGCCGCTGCTGGTGTTATTTTATCCCCTTTCTCAACGAGAAAGGGGTTTGGAATGCCTGATTTATGCATCGCTCTCAAGGATGCTTCTGTAATCACTGCCATAGGGATTTATTATCCTTCGAGTTTAGGCAGAATCAGTTCAATGTCTCCATGAGGGCGTGGAATTACGTGAATAGATACGAGCTCTCCTACTTTTTCAGCAGCAGCGGCACCTGCGTCTGTGGAAGCTTTTACTGCACCTACGTCACCACGTACCATAACAGTCACGAGACCGCCACCTACGTGTACTTTACCAATCAGTTTTACGTTAGCTGCTTTTACCATTGCGTCAGCAGCTTCAACTGCTCCTACCAAACCTTTTGTTTCTACCATTCCCAATGCGGACATTTCTCCAGCCATTTTCATTTCCTCCTTAATTATATCTCCAAAATTTTAGTGTTTTACGACTCTAAGTCGTCATTTCTGTTAACACCGATTTGATGATGTTTTTGATCTCATCGCGGCTCAAGCCGACATTCATGGAAGAGACAGCTTGTAGAACAGCTTCTTCCGCTTGTGTCGCTGGAGCTGCGGATACTGGCGTTGATTGCGGCATTTCTTTGATGCCAAATGCAACACGCTTGATGTTGAACATGTGCTTCGCACCGATGTTATCGGACGTGATGTTGCCCCCATAGGAACCGCATCCAAGCGTGAACGCTGGTTGTACACCAGTCGTTGCGCCAATTCCTCCGAAGGTCGTACCCGTATTTACCGGAATTCTGGATGCTGGCATTGCTTGACCATATGCTGCGATGACATTGTCATCCTGGGCGTGAATACCCGCTGTATGTCCAAGTCCGCCGTGATCCAGCAATTCGCGGCAACGAGCAAACGCTTCGTTGTCACCTTGAACCGTGTAGAGAGCGAGAATCGGCGCCAGTTTTTCAACGGACATCGGGTACGCTTTACCTACGTTGTTCTCCTCCGCAACCAGGACACGCGTATCAGCAGGGATGGTAATACCCGCCATTTGAGCGATCACATGTGGAGAGCGGCCAACGATCTTCGCGTTCAGCGAGCCGTTTATCGTGACGATGGCAGCTACCTTTTCCTTCTCTTGCTCGTTCAGGAAGTAGGCGCCTTCACGCTTCAGGGCAGCAATCAATTGGTGTTTGGTGGATTCCTCCACTACCAATGCCTGCTCAGAAGCGCAGATCGTACCATAGTCAAAAGTCTTGCTCTGCACGATGCGTCTGGCAGCAGCAGCAAAGTCAGCAGTGTGGTGGATGTAAACTGGTACGTTACCAGGTCCAACACCGTATGCCGGCTTACCGGAGCTGTATGCTGCGCGTACCATCGGAGTTCCGCCAGTCGCGAGAATCAGATTGGTAAGCTTGTGCTTCATCAGCTCATTTGTTCCAGGCAGCGTAGGCTTCGTAACGCAATGGATCAAGCCTTCTGGTGCTCCAGCCGCTACTGCCGCCTGTGCCATCAGTCGCGCTGCTTCCAGCGTGCATTTGGCTGCCGACGGATGCGGGCTGAAGACAATCGCATTTCTCGCCTTGAGGGAGACCATCGATTTATAAATAACCGTGGACGTCGGATTCGTGGAAGGTACAACCCCTGCGACGATACCAAATGGCTGCGCCACTTCCCACACCTTGTTCTCTTCGTCCTTACGGATGATGCCAACCGTTTTTACATCTTTTACAGATGCGTACACATCTTGTGCAGCAAACAGGTTTTTCATCCGCTTGTCAGCGACGTTACCAAAGCCTGTTTCCTCTACAGCCATTGCTGCCAGTCGATCAGCATTTTCTACGCCCACTTTGGACATAGCTTCGATGATCCGGTCAACTTGCTCTTGGCTGTAGGTAGCGAATTTGGCCTGTGCTTCCTTCGCTTGTGCGAGGTAGGTACGCACTTCCTGTATGGAATACAGATCAGCGTCGAGTGTCATTAGGCTTTGTCACCTCCGCCTTGTTTCTCTTCCAACAGACGAATGAGATCTTCTTTCTTCGCCATGTTGATTTCGTTCGTTGTCAGCGGGAAGTCCGCATACGAACGCGCCATTTTACGCAGGTCATTGATGGATTGATCTTGCAATCCGGACACTGGCGCTTTAGCCGGCTCTGCCTTAACCTCTTCTTTTACTTCCGGTTTTAGCAGGTTTTTAATCATTCTTGGAACATTTTCATCAGGACGTGGAATTACGTGTGAGTGCAGCAATCTTCCGACACGTCTCGCAGCTTCAGCACCAGCATCTACTGCTGCCTGTACGGAGGAGACATCTCCGATTACATACAAGGTAACGATTCCGGCGTCCGCTCCTTCATAGGAGACGACTTTAACATCTGCCGCTTTGGCAGCAGCGTCTGCGGCAGCGATGAGAGCAGGCAAGCCCAGCGTCTCGATCATGCCGAGTGAATATGTTGTAGCGCGCATTTACATTACCTCCCCTTCAAGAGGGAAAATCCCTATTATCGTTTGACAGGCTGTTTGGCGACACTTCTTACGGCCTCAGCAAAAGCATCGGCGGCTGCCGTGCATGCCGATTGGCTGCCAGTGAGTAGTGCTCCCCCAAAGTTCGTTTCTGTCGGTGGACCAAAAAATTGAACCATTTGTACATCTGCAGCCTTGAGGGCGGCATCAATACCATACATGGCCTCCAGCGGCGGAGCGATCAAGTAAGCAAGCGGCTCACCTTCGCGGATTCCGGCGGTTTGAGACAAGTAGCTGCCCGTCCGCGACACAACATGGGCGTAATACGCATGCGTCCCTTCATCATTCAAAGAGTAAAAGCATGCTCCGCTTTCCATAAATGCAACGGCTGCATCCAGTCCGCTCTGCACCTCCGATGGCGTCGCTCCTCCGATCATCCCGATGAACTCGCCGGACAACGGTCCAGACGCATGGCCTGATCCTGCATAAAACGACTTGGCATACACAACTTCTACCGCTGCCTTTTTGGTCGCTTCATCAATGGCCGTATACCCCACATCGTCAATCGTAGAGGTCAATAGCCCCAGACTTCGGATATGAGAAGGCAGGTTCAGCTTCTCCGCAAATTGTGGATCGACATTGGGAATCAGTCGGATCGCAAGCGGCGTCGCTCGAATTGGTTTTTCCATGCGTGTCACTCCTTTCAAGACAACATCCCTGATCAAAAGTAAAAAAAGGTGCCTAAACACGAAAAAATAAGCCGTGTTCAAGGGCACCTTTGCCTTTTGATTATTCACTTGTGAGTAGAAGATTACACGCGATTTACGTGGTCTTTTACCTGTCTCTAATGTAGAACAAGGTACAGAAAAATGCAAGCGTTTTCGGCATTCCGTCACTTTTCCATATTCCGGTCATATTACGGACACACGCCCCCGTTAAATTTGTGTTGTAGCCGAGACGGGCAAGCCCACAAACAAGGCTCACCACAATCTAAAGACCCCCCAAGGAGGAATTTTACAATGAAAAAGAAAATGGCAATGACAGTTATGGCTTTGGCAGTATCCGCAATGGCAGGTTCCGCGTTTGCGGCAAATGAACCAGCGAAAACGACCGGTTCTTCTGCTCCACTGAAAATGGTGACCAAAGATGGTACAGATGCTCTTAACAAACCGATTTTTAACCTGGAGCAAATGGCAAAGGAAAAGGGCATCACTGTGGAAGAGTTGATCAAGCAGCTTGAAAAAGAAGGAAAACTGACGAAAGGAGCAGCTACTATCACGAAAGACGGCGATCTGACAACTAGCTTTTCCTTCATGAAATTCGATGCCAACAGCAATAACAGTAAGCCGATCGACCTGAACGAAATGGCGAAAGAAAAAGGCATCTCTGTAGAAGAGTTGATCGAGCAGCTGAAAAAAGAAGGCAAGGTGACGACAGGAGTTGCTACCAGCTCCCCAGACGGTACCAATCCGGGCCTCACAGTCATTTCTCTCGATCCTGAAAACAAGGACGGCGGAGCATTCATCGCTCTGGACCCTGCTATGAATCTGGAAGAAATGGCGAAAGAAAAAGGCATCTCCGTAGAAGAGTTGATCGAGCAGCTTAAAGAAGATGGCAAGCTGGCAATGTATGCTTACACTACAACTATCAATTTGGAAGAAGTAGCAAAAGAAAAAGGCATCTCTGTGGAAGAGTTGATCAAGCAGCTTGAAAAAGAAGGCACGATCGCCACTGGTGAAGCAGCTTCCTTTACTAAACCAGCAATCAGTTTGGAGCAAATGGCAAAAGAAAAGGGCATCTCCGTGGAAGAGTTGATCAAGCAGCTTGAAAAAGAAGGCAAAATCACACGGGGCGAAACAGTAGCACCTGCCTCCCAAAAATAAACCGTAATAACGAAAACAAATACCTCTGACGAGATGCTGTCAGAGGTATTTCTGCATTCGTGTGCAACTCGTTTGGGCGAAGCGAGGAAGGCGGCCGCCATGTAACGCAAAATACAAGCGTTTTCGGCATTCCGTCACTTTTCCATATTCCGGTCATATTACGGACACA